>JASHPM010000291.1 GCA_030038115.1 Acidobacteriaceae bacterium
GTCTCATCGACCAGCTGAATGCCGACGACCTTGCCGTTGCGGGCGGTGGTCTTGACGTTGATCACGCCCTTGCCGCCGCGCGACTGCAGCCGGTATTCCTCGACGTCGGTGCGCTTGCCGAAGCCGGCCTCGGTGACGCTGAGGATGCGATGGGTTTCGCCGTTCTTCTTCGGGGTGACGGCGAGGCCGACGACGTAATCGTTTTTGCCGAGGTCGATGCCGCGGACACCATAGGCCGGACGGCCCATAGAGCGGACGTCTTCTTCCGCGAAGCGGATGGCCATGCCGTCATGCGTGGCGATGAAAACGATTTGGTTGCCGTCGGTGATGCGAACGGCGACCAGCTCATCGTCTTCGTCGACGCCGATGGCGATGATGCCGCGCGACATGACGTTGGAGAAGTCCTTCAGCTCGGTCTTTTTGACGGTGCCTTTGCGCGTGGCGAAGAAGATGTGCTTGCCCTCTTCTTCCAGATTCCGCACGGGAAGGATGTTGCGAACCGTTTCGCCGGGTTGCAGGCTGAGCAGGCTGGCGATGGATTTGCCTTTGCCGGCGGCGCCGACGTCGGGAATCTCGTAAACCTTGAGCCAGTAAACGCGGCCCTTATTCGTGAAGCACAGCAGGTAGGCGTGGGTGGAGTCGACGATGAGCTGCGAGACGAAGTCCTCTTCGCGGGTCTTCATGCCGAGGCGTCCGGTGCCGCCGCGACGCTGCTGGCGATAGGTGGAGATGGGGGTGCGCTTGAGGTAGCCGGAGTGGGAGACGGTAACCGCTACTTGTTCGTCGGCGATGAGGTCTTCGAGCTGCAACTCAGCGGTTTCGTCGACGATCTGGGTGCGGCGCTCGTCGCCATAGTCCTTGCGGATGGCTTCGAGCTCCTTCACGATGACGCCGCGTAGTTTCTTCTCGGAGGCGAGGATCGCCTCGTATTCGGCGATGTTCTCGCGGACTTCGCGCAGCTCATTCAGCAGCTCGTCGATGGAGAGCTGGGTGAGGCGATAGAGCTGCAGTTCGAGGATGGCGTCGATCTGGCGGTAGCTGAGAGTCAGCGTGGCGTTGATCAGCGTAGCGGCATCGATGGCGTACTTCGCTGGATCGAGTTTGACGCCGGCGAGGGCCTGATCGCGGACGGTGATCCTGCGGCCGGAGAAAAACTGGAAGAGGTTTTCGCGGGCATCGGCGCGGGAGGACGATCCGCGGATAATTTTGATGACGTTGTCGAGATGGTCAAGCGCGATCTGATAGCCGAGCAGGATGTGCTCGCGCTCGCGCGCCTTGCGCAGCAGGAAGGCGGTGCGGCGGCGGACGACGTCCTGGCGGTGCTCGATGAAGATGCGGATGGCTTCGGGCAGCGGCAGCTCGCGCGGCTGGCCGTTGATGACGGCCAGGAAGATCATGGAGAAGCTCTCCTGCATCTGCGTGTGCTTGTAGAGCTGGTTGAGGATGATCTGCGCCTCGGCTCCACGCTTGAGCTCAATGACGATGCGCATGCCGTCGCGATCGCTCTCGTCGCGGACATCGGCGATGTCGTCGATGACTTTCTCGTTGACCAGTTCGGCGATGCGCTTGATGAGGACGTTTTTGTTGACCTGGTAGGGAATTTCGCTGACGATGATCGCCTGACGGCCCTGGTTGATGTTCTCCGTGGCGCACTTCGCGCGCACGAGGAAGCGGCCGCGGCCGGTTTGGTAGGCCTGGGCGATGCCGGCGCGGCCATAGATGAATCCGCCGGTGGGGAAGTCGGGACCCTGGACGTGCTTCAGCACTTCGGCGAGACCAGCGTGCGGGTTATTGACCATCTCGATAGCGGCGTTGATGACTTCGGTCAGGTTGTGCGGCGGAATGTTCGTCGCCATGCCGACAGCGATGCCGTTGGAGCCGTTGACGATGAGGTTGGGAATGCGAGTGGGCAGGACGTAGGGCTCGAAGGTGGACTCATCGTAGTTGGGGACGAAGTCCACGGTCTCCATTTCGATGTCGGCGAGCAGTTCGCCGCTGATGCGCTCGAGACGGCACTCGGTGTAGCGCATGGCCGCGGGCGGGTCGCCGTCGACGGAGCCGAAGTTTCCCTGGCCATCGACCAGGGGATAACGCATGCTGAAGGGCTGCGCCATACGCACCAGTGCGTCGTAGATGGCCGAGTCGCCGTGGGGATGGTAAACGCCCATGGCCTGACCAACGACCTTCGCGCATTTGGTGTACTTTTTGTTCGACTGCAGGCCCATCTCGTGCATGGTGTAGAGAATGCGGCGATGGACGGGCTTGAGGCCGTCGCGGGCGTCGGGCAGCGCACGCCCGATGATGACCGACATAGAGTAGTCGAGATACGACCGGCGCATCTCTTCTTCAATATTGATGGGCACGAGATTGGCGGCGCCGGGGCCGGTGGGACCGCCGCCGTTGGGGCCGTCCGCGCCTAGGAGGGGAAGCTGTGGGTTCTGATCGTCTGCCATAGATTCTTGTCGGACCGGCGGTCACGCCCGGGAGGGTCAGGATGCGGGGTAACCGAGCGCTTATCTTTATGATACGGGAAGAGTTAGCTGCGCACAACCGAGCTTAAGCCAATGGATTCAGGCGGTTGCAGGGCTCACGTTCCAGGCGATCGCGCTTCGCGCAAAAATGAGGAAAAATCGGGAGGTTTCAGGGACCGGAATCAGCGCATTTCCACCCCGACAGCGAGGTCCTCAAACTGTTCAATGACGACCTCTTCGCCACCGGGGAAGACGGCGCGGATCTGGAGTTCGGCACCTACGGCTTTGAGATATGCGCGCAGGGTGGAGACGTACATGTCGGCGCGTTTTTCCAGTTTTGAGACTGCGCCCTGATTGACGCCAAGAGTCTCGGCGAGGCTGGTTTGGGTGAGGTTGCGGGCTTCGCGGAGTTGGTTGAGGCGCATGATGACAGGCGCCAACTGCACCTCTCTGCGAATCCTTGCCTCGGCTTCGGGTGAGAGTCTATGCCGGACATCTTGCCATTTGTGAGCCATGATCTGATCTCCATCGAATGCGCTAGTGGCCTTGAATCTCTCTCAGGTGACGCTCGTAGATGTCATCGGCGCGACGAATAGCATCGACATACCACCGCGAGTTGCCGGTTTTATCTCCTCCGAGGATCAGGTAGGCGTTTCGCCGGGGGTCAAATGCGAAAAGAATCCGATATGGCCTTCCCCGGTGTTGCACTCGCAGTTCCTTCAGGTTGGGAAACCGAGAGCCATGAAGCGAGTCAACATAAGGACGACCCAGATCCGGTCCCCAGGTCGACGGCGCTGTTGACGCTCTCCCATTCATCCTCCCGGAGCGCGTCGTACCACTCTCTGAACTCGTCGCTGACCTCGACTTCCCAGGTCATGGCTATTATTCCCCATGAGGAATATTCCGTCAATGGAATAATTGTAGAGGCCGGAGCGATGGCCGTCGAGATTACCGGCGATATAGTGAATCGAAGGCCCGACTATGCCCGTTTCTGGAAGCGCGGGACCGCTGAGTGGACCGGCGGCGACGCTGATTTACAACGACTGGTATCCGGCGATGCGCAGCGAAACGCTCGAGGGCAAGCGCATGTCGACTGCGATGCTGATGGGCATTCCCATGGTTTTGGGCCGGCGCGAGGACAGGCGGCTGTTCGCCATGCGGGATCTGTGCCCGCATCGCGGCATTCCTCTCTCATGCGGGTGGTTCGACGGCAAGGCGCTGACGTGCAAATATCATGGCTGGGTCTTTGAGCCGGTGTCAGGGCAGTGCATGGAGATTCCATCGCTGACCAGGGACGACACGTTTCCGCGCAACCTGCATGGCATGGCTTATCCGTGCGAGGAGCGCGACGGCTATGCGTGGGTCTACGTGCCGGAGGCGGGACGCGGGCGCGTGAAGGCGGAGGACGCGGCGCTGTCTCCGGTGCCGGAGGCGCCGAAGTTTGGGGCGCGCTATCGCAACGCGCACCTGACCGCCGATTTGCCCTGCAACGTCGACCACGGAATTATCGGGCTGATGGATCCGGCACACGGACCGTTTGTGCATCAGGCGTGGTGGTGGCGGAAGCAGGCCAGCATCCATGAAAAAGAGAAGCGCTTCGAGCCTATCCCGCAGGGGTTCCGCATGGCGACGCATGCGCCTTCAGCGAACAGCGCGCCGTACAAGCTGCTGGGTGTGTATGGCGAGCCGATCACAACGACGATTGACTTTGTGCTGCCGAACCGGCGGTATGAAACGATTCGTTGCGGGGACAAGTGGTTTTCTAGTCTGACGACGGTGACGCCGACGACAGCCAGCGCTTGCCGGATCGACGTTTTTGGGGCGTGGAACGTGTTGTATCACCTGCCCTTCATGACGTCGATCCTGCGGTTTTTTGGGAATATGTTTGTGCGGCAGGATCAGGTCACGATGATCCAGCAGGCGGAAGGGCTGAAGTACGATCCGGCGCTGATGCTGATCGACGACGCGGATAAGCCGGCGAAGTGGTATTTCGCGCTGAAACAGGCACGGCTGGACGCGGAGCGGACAGGAGAGCCGATGAAGCATCCGATGGATGGGCCGGTGACACTGCGGTGGAGAAGCTGAAGGGCAGCGAACAGCCAGCGAGACGCCAGCAAACGGCGAGCGGAAAAGCCATCGAAAAGCGAGCAACGAGTGTCGCGCGGAGATTCAGGCGCTCTTGCGGGCGGTTTCCGCGGATAATTGGGCGGCCTCATGGTGATTGCCGTTGCCGTTTGGTTCTTCGGCGACGATGGCGTCGACGGAGATGTGCATCTGCCGGCCCAGCTCCTTCATCTTCTCGAGCCATTCTTCAGAAGGCGGCTTGTCGCGGTGGTAGCGGTAGGTGTCGTACCAAAGGTTCTGCGCCTGCCACAGATTCACATCGAAGGGCAACTCGTGCAGGGTGCGGGCTACCAACAGCGCATCTTCAACCGCGGCCAGATCTTCCGGGTGCTCGTGCAGCGCGAGCATCACGAGCTTCATCTTTCGATCGGCGATAAAACCGAGCAACTGCTTGTCCAGCGTGATCTGGTCGGCGTTCGCTAATCCAAGCCAGGAACGCGTCTGGATGGCGTCGATGGGCTCGGCTTCCAGAGCGCGCCGCAGGCCGGCGTTGATAGCGAACGTGGCGGCAACGGTGAGCGCTTCGGGGCGGGGCAGCTTGCTTTGGCTGAGGAAGTGGAGCAGCGAAGCCTGGTTTTCGTAAATGGCCGAGAGGCTCGATTCGACTTCGGCCAGGGTGCCGGTGAGGAGAATCTCGAGGATGCGTTTCTGTTCATCGCGGAAAAGCGAACGGAGCGAGTAGGTCTGCCCATCGAAATGGCGGTCGAAGCAACGCACGACTTCAGGGAAATCGGCCTGGTTGACGGCGGCTCTGGCTTCCTCGACGAACTTTTCGTAATCCGCGGACTGTGCAGGGTCAAAGCGTTTAACGACGGCGGTTATGTTCTGGTCGCCGAAGTGAAGAACGCCAAAAGCCACGGTTTCGGCGGCTTCGGTGATCTTCGATGAGATCAGCGCCTGGCCGACGACGAGACGCACGCGGCCGGAGATGACCGAATCGTACGCGAGGCGGCGCACGGAGAAGCAGAAAAGGTCGGCTTCATCCGGGTAATTCGTGAAGATGGAACTGATGGCGTAATGAGCGGCAACCTCTTCGAGCCCAACCTGCATG
>JASHPM010000292.1 GCA_030038115.1 Acidobacteriaceae bacterium
GCAACCGAGGCAGGAGTCACGTCCGGCACCTGCGCCGAAACAGCAACCTCGCCCGGAGAACAAACCGGGCCAGAAACGTCCTCAGTAGCTGGGAGCAGGAAGCTGGAAGCAGGAAGCGGGAAGCTGGAAGCTGCGTGGGAGTCAGGCCGTATCGCCGGGCCGGGTTGTGGTGCGGCCGAGGAGCTCGCGGAGCTGGAAGGCGCGTTCGAGCTGGACGGCGACGAGAAGGCGCTGGCGGCGGCGATGATCGGCGTTGTCGAGCAGGGGCAGGAGGCGCTCATCGCGGGCGGCGCCAGCTTCGAGGTCGAGAATGGCGGCCTCGAGGGTGAGGCGGAAACGCGCGCTGACGCGAATGGGTTCGGCAAGGGTTGACGGCAGCATAATTTCTGGTCCGAAAGCTAAAGTCTCTTCTTCTGCTGCCGATTCTAGCGAGGAAGAGTTGTGTGCGGTGAGACCCGTTTGTGAATCTGCGGAGAAACTTTCGGGGAAAGCTGTAGCTAATTGAGACAGGGCGCGGCGGGTCCGGAGCGGGGTGACACGGATCAGAGGTCGAGAGCCCGGTTGGCGACCCGCGCCTGGGCCTGGGCCACGAACTGCTCGAGCGGCATCGAGCCCTGGTCGCCCTTGCCGCGGGTGCGCACGCTGACTGCTTCGCTGGATTCTTCCTTGTCGCCCATCACGAGGACATAGGGAATCTTTTGCAGGGTGAAGTCGCGGATCTTCGCGTTCATCTTCTCGTTGCGTGGGTCGACCTCGACGCGCATTCCGGCAGAATGTAACCGCTGCCGCACTTTTTCCGCATAGGCGTGGTGGCGCTCGCTGATGGGCACCAGACCGGCCTGCACGGGGGCGAGCCAGAGTGGAAACGCGCCCGCGTACAGCTCGATGAGGTAGGACACCATGCGCTCCATGGTGCTGATGATGGCGCGATGGATCATGACGGGGCGAGGCTGCGAGCCGTCGGCGGCGGTGTATTTGAGGCCGAACTGGCTGGGCAGATGGAAATCCACCTGGACGGTGGAGTAGGTCTCCTCGTGGCCCATGACGTCGGCGAGCTGGATATCGAGCTTGGGGCCATAGAAGGCGGCATCGCCCTTGCTCTCGCGATAGGGCAGGCCGAGAGAATCGAGCGCCTCGCGCAGCACGCGCTCGCCCAGCGCCCACATCTCGTCGTTGTCGACGTACTTTTCTTTGTTGGCGGGGTCGCGCAGGGAGAGGCGATAGCTGTATTTGGTGATGCCGAGGTCGCGATAGGCGCGCTCGACGAGTTTCATCACGCTGGAGAACTCGTCTTTGATCTGGTCCGGCGTGCAGAAGATGTGGGCGTCGTTGAGGGTCATGCAGCGCACGCGGCTGAGGCCGCTGAGCACGCCGGAGCGCTCGAAGCGATACATGGTGCCCAGCTCGGCGAGGCGGACGGGCAGATCGCGATAGCTGCGCAGCCGCGATTCGTAGATGAGGATGTGGTGGGGGCAGTTCATGGGCCGGAGCACCATCTGCTCGGTGTCGAGGTCCATGGGAGGGAACATGTCCTCGTGATAATGGGCCCAGTGGCCGGAGCGGATGTAGAGGTCGACCCTGGCGAGGTCGGGGGTGTAGACGTGCTCGTAGCCGAGGTCGCGCTCGAGCGAGAGGATGTAGTCCTCGAGCAGGCGGCGGATGGTTGCGCCTTTGGGCAGCCAGAGGGGCAGGCCTGCGCCCACTTCTTCGCTGACGGTAAAAAGCTCCAGCTCCTTGCCGAGGCGGCGATGATCGCGGCGCTTCGCATCTTCGATGCGCTCGAGATAGTCGTCGAGATCCTTCTTCGAGAAGAATGCTGTGCCGTAGATGCGCTGCAACTGGGGGTTTTTGTCGTCGCCGAGCCAGTAGGCGCCGGAAAGGCTCATGACCTTGAAGGCCTTGACGCGCCCGGTGGAGGGGAGGTGCGGGCCGCGGCAGAAATCGACGAACTTGCCGTTGCGGTAGAGGGAGATGGCCTCGCCGAGCTTCGTGAACTTCTCGACGAAATGGACCTTCATGAAGTCATTGCCGGCTTTGAATTCTTCCAGGCCCTTCTCGCGCGGCTCCAGTTCACGGACGAACTTCTCATCGCGCGCGGTGACTTCGGCCATGCGGCCTTCGATCAGCTTCAGGTCTTCGGGGGTGAAGGGCGTGGGACGCCAGAAATCGTAGAAGAAGCCGGAGTCGGTAGCGGGACCGTGGCCGAGCTTGGTTTCCGGAAACAGCTCGGTGACAGCGGTCGCCAGGACATGCGAAGCGGAGTGACGCAGGACCCTGAGCGCGTCAGGGTCTTTCTCGGTGAGGAGCTGCAGCGCTACATCTTCTTCGAGCGGGGCGGTGAGATCGATCAGGCGCTCGGCGTGCGGGTCCTCGGTGGCATACATGGACGCCTCGCTGCCCTCGGCAGAGGCAGCGGCGACAGGCGCGGCCTGGAGGGGACGAATGCGGGCGACCACGGCGGCCTGCGCGAGGCGCGGCGAGATGCTTTCCGCAATGGCCAGAGGAGTGGTGCCGGACGGGACCTCGCGCACCGATCCGTCGGGAAGCTGAACCTGAATCATGAAGACAGGTTACAGGTTACAGGGTACAGGGTACAGGTGACAGGTTGCAGGTTACAGGGTACGGGTGACAGGGTGCAGGTGACAGGCGGGTTCCGTTAGCCGCCAAGCGCTTGTTATTTACAGACCGCATAATGCAGCCGCACTACTCCGTCTGAGAACTTCGTGCAGGATA
>JASHPM010000293.1 GCA_030038115.1 Acidobacteriaceae bacterium
GGGACAGCGCCTTGAGGTTGTGGGTGACCGTCGGCTGGAGCGGTTGAACCGCGCGTACCGGGGTACCGTAATCCGGGAGGGAACTCTTTCCTCCCTGAAACTTTAGGGCTCTCCGCGCGTCACATTAAGCAGGGTCCCCGCGAGATAATGGAATGAGGATGAGTCGAACAGGAAAGGCATGTGCGGCCTTCGCGGCGCTCTGCGTCATAGCCGTGGCTTCCTATGCGGACGCGCAGCAGGCCCCCGCCTCTACTCGCGTGCTCGGAACCGTGGCCTCCGTTACCGGCAATACCGTTTCGGTGAAGACGGATGCCGGGCCAACCGTCAACGTTACCATCCCCGACACAGCGAATATCGTTCGCACCGCTCCCGGCCAAAAGACGCTGGCCGGCGCAACCAAAATCGCGGTCGGTGACATCGAGGCCGGCGATCGGGTCCTGATGCTGGTCGCCGGGGACCCGCCCACAGCCAAAGTCGTCGTCGTGAATAAGCAAAGCGATATTGCCGCCAAACAGCAGCAGGAGCAAGCCGACTGGGCCCGCCGCGGCGTGGGCGGCCTGGTCAAATCCGTCGATGCGGCCGCCGGAACTGTAACCATCACTGCGACCAATCGCACCATCGTCATTCACATTACGCCTTCCACCATCGTCCGCCGCTACGCGCCCGACTCCGTGAAGTTCAGCGATGCGCAGGCCTCGACCCTGGCCGCCATTCAGCCGGGCGATCAGGTGACCGCGCGCGGCGACCGCACCGGCGACGACGTTACCGCCGATGAAATTGTTTCAGGCTCGTTCCGCAACATTGCCGGCACGGTCGTCTCCACCGACTCGACTGCAGGGACCTTCACCGTGAAAGATCTGATGACGAAAAAGAACGTCGCCATCAAAACCACCCCGGACTCGGACCTGCGCAGGCTCGATCCGCAAATGGCGCAGATAATCGCGATGCGGCTGCGGGCACCGGGCGCGGGCAACGGAGCAGCCGCTTCCGGCGCCAACCCGGGCGGCGGCCAGACCGGACGTCCGTATGGCGCAGGTGGTGCGGGCGGTTCTGGCGGCGGTGGGCAGTGGCGTCAAGGCGGCGGACAAGGTAGCCCTGGCGGTGGAGCGGGCGGTGGTGCAGGCGCGCTGGCTCGCGTCCTGCAGCGCTCGCCGCAGATTCACGTCGGCGATCTGCACAAAGGTGATGCAGTCATGATTGTCGCCACCAGCGGCAGCCCAGACGCGGCGACTGCCATTCGGCTCCTGGCAGGCGTGGAGCCGATGCTGCAGGCCTCGGCCAGCGCCAGCCAGAGCATGTTCTCATCGGCGTGGAGCGGCCTGGGTGGCGGCGCAGGCGGCGAAGGCGATCAGAGCGGGGAGGGAACTCCTTAGACCCGAAAAGTGACGAAATAAACGAACTGGCAGCCTCGAAGGAGCGTCTCTTATCTTAATAGGCAGCGCCAGTCTCAGCGGGCGCCGCGCTGGTTCGCCAACAGCGGCTCCAGGATACGAAGAGCAAACCACCTTTGAACGGGGAACTGTGAAACTTAGAATTCTGAATTGCTGCACGTGTGCGAGCAACGCCGCGCAATTTGTTCGCGTGGCCGCCATATCCATTGCCTTGCTTGCAGGGATCCTGCTCACCGGCCTGCCGCCTGCGCTGGCCCAAACCACCGCTCCGCCCGCCACCGCCGCACAAGCCGGCGGCATCCGCGGCCAGGTTGCCGATCCCACCGGCGCCGTCATTCCCGGAGCCACCGTGGTGGTGATGACCACCTCCGGCAAAGTCGCCGCCAAAACCACTTCCGACAACGGGGGGGTCTACACCATTCACGGCCTCGCGCCCGGAACCTACAGTGTCACCGTCGTCGCGCCGGGATTCGCGGCTTACCGCGTGCCCGGCATCGTGGTCGCCGCGGGACAGATGAAAAGCCTCAATCCCTCCCTGCAGATTGCCGTCGAGAAGCAGCAGGTCGAGGTTCAGGCCGAGAACACCACTATCAGCACCGCCGCCGACGCGAACGCCAGTGCTGTCATCATCAAGGGCGCCGACCTTAACGCGCTCTCCGACGATCCCGATGAATTGCAGAATGAGCTTCAGGCTCTCGCCGGCCCCGCCGCCGGGCCCAATGGCGGCCAGATTTACATTGACGGCTTCACCGGCGGCCAGCTCCCGCCCAAATCCTCCATCCGCGAGATTCGTGTTAACCAGAATCCCTTCTCCGCCGAATACGACCGCCTCGGCTACGGCCGCATCGAGATCTTCACCAAGCCCGGCACCGACAAGCTGCACGGCGAGGTGCAGGTGGCAGGCAACGATTCCGCTTTCAATTCTCAGAACCCCATCCTCGTCAACGAAGTCGAGCCCTCGTATTCCTCCTGGAACCTGCACGCCTCGGTTGGCGGTCCCATTACGAAAAACTCCTCGTACTTCGCCAGCATGTTCTCGCGCAATCAGCAGAACGAAGTCATCCTCGAGGCCATCAACCCCGCCAGCGTCACCCTCAACAGCGACAACCAGGCGGTCGGAACCTCAGTAAATGAGGCCATTGCCAATCCCACCTCGCGCCTCGACGTCAGTCCGCGCCTCGATCTGCAGCTGGGCAAGGCCAATACCCTCACCCTGCGCGAGGAATACAACCGCTCCGTTTCGACCAATGGCGGCCTGAACCCCCTCAGCCTGCCGTCGCAGGCCATCGACGTCAACGACCAGGAAAACACCGTCCAGCTTTCCGACAGCCTCGTCCTCAGCCCAAAACTGGTGGACGACATCCGCTTCCAGTACCGGCGGATCCGCAACAATGAGTCCGCGGTCGGCGGCCTGCTGCCGTCCTACTCCGTACAGGGAGCATTCACCGATGGCGCCAGCAGTGCGCAGACGGTACAGGACCACGAGAACGACTATGAGCTCCAGAACTATCTCTCCGGGGCCTTCGGCGCGCATTCGCTCAATTTCGGCGCGCGCCTGCGCGCTTACGACGACGTGAACTCCACGACCAGCGGCCAGAACGGCTCCTACATCTTCCAGAGCCTGACGGATTTCCTGGGCTGCCTGCAGAATCCGCCCGCATCCACCTGCACGCCGCAGCAGTACAGCTATACCAACGTCAACAATCCGGTAGCCAGCGCCATCCTTTTCGACGGCGCCCTCTTCTATCAGGACGACTGGAAGGTCAATCAGCGATTCACCTTCAGCTATGGCGTGCGCTGGGAATCACAGAACTGGATCAACGACAAGGATGACTGGGCGCCGCGTGTGACACTCGCCTACGCCCTCGGCCGCTCGGGCGGCAAGCAGCAGCCGAAAACCGTAGTCCGGGCCGGGTACGGCTGGTTTTACCAGCGCTTCACAGTGGCCAACGGCTTTGGCGCGCAAGTGCCCTACGTCATTCAGACCATCCACGAGAACGGATCGAACGAGCAGCAGTTCATCCAGAATACCGGCATCGTATTCAACCCCAGCGCGCCCACGCCGCTGACGTCCAGCTCGTCCGGCAGCGCCACCGGGCGCAACGCCCCCACGTTCTACACGATTTCGCCGAATATGAAGGCCGCCAACGATATGGAAGCTGCGGTCGGGGTGGACCGGCAGCTCACCAAAACCATGACCGGCAACGTGACCTACGTTTTCTCCCAGGGCATCCACCAGTACTTCACGGATAATCTGAGCGCCGCGGCGGTCTTTCCCGCAGCGGATGCGGAGGCGGGCGTCTATCCTTCCAGCCCCGTCCCCGATCCCACGACCAACGACCTCCAGTACCAGTCGGGCGGTTTCTATCGCGAGCATCAGCTCATGGCGACCATCCGCGCTACCTACCGCCGCTTCAGCTTCTTCACCAACTACACCTACTCCCACGCTCTGGGGGATACCAGCGGCGTCGGCTCGGTCCCCTCCGTCTCCAGCTTCCCCGGCCTCGATTACGGCCGCACCAGCTTCGACGTGGCCAATCGCTTCTTCGTCTTCGGCAATTTCACGCTGCCGTGGCAGATTTCAGCCTCGCCGATGGTGGTCGCCAATTCGGGAAATCCCTTCAACATCACGACCGGCGAGGACCTCACCGGCAACAATCAGTTCAACGCGCGTCCGACGTACGCCGCATCCTGCACCGAAACCGGCGCGATCCAGACGACTCTCGGCTGCTTCAATATCAATCCATACGGCACCGGCGAGAAAATCATCCCGTACGGCGTCGGCACCGGGCCCTCCAACGTCAGCGTGAATATGCGCCTCAGCAAAGTCATCGGCATCGGTCCGAAGCTGGAAGAAGGCGAGCGCGGG
Source organism: Acidobacteriaceae bacterium (assembly GCA_030038115.1). Classification (GTDB taxonomy): domain Bacteria; phylum Acidobacteriota; class Terriglobia; order Terriglobales; family Acidobacteriaceae; genus Palsa-343. The sequence continues at coordinate 4,261 of JASHPM010000293.1, forward strand.
GCGGGCGGCGGCGGCGGTGGTGGCGGCGGCGGGCGCTATGGCGGACCTCCGGGACTGGGTGGAGGCGGACTCAGCGGCAGCCGAGGCGGCCCGGGGCGGCTGGATCAGGCGGTCTCGCGCCGGTACAGTCTGAACTTCTCCGCCTGGGGAACCAACATCCTGAACCACGAAAACCTCGGCACCCCCAACGGCGTCCTGACCGCTGGCCAGCCAGACGGCCCCGGCGAGCCGGGCTCCTATTTCGACAAATCGCAGTCGCTGGCCGGCGGCTTCTTCGGTTCCCAGACAAGCGGCAACCGCAGCATCACGCTCCAGGCCATGTTCAGCTTCTAGTGAACATGAGTCACCATGATTATCGAAAACGCACCACTCCCTCCTAAGACGCCAAATGTGAAAGGGGCGCAGGAGTGGGGGATTGGGGCCCGCACTTTTTGTACCGCCCCAACCCCGTTGAGCTGGGGAGGCCTCGACATCATTCAGTTGTGACAGGTTGCCAAAGCTCGACACGATTTCCTTCCGGGTCGGTGATCCAGCCGAACTTTCCGAAGCCATAGCTTTCGCGTTTTGGATCGACTATGACACCTTCGGCGATCAGACGGTCCAGCACGCCATCGAGGTCGTCCACCTGGAGATTGATCATGGCTTTCTGTGCCGTAGGGAAGTAGTCGTTGTCCTGTCTGAACAAGGAAAAGATCAGCTCGGGATGTTGCGTGGGGAGAGGAAACGTGTAGGCTCCGCCGGACTTCGCCAGACCGAGATGCCGCTCGTACCATTGATAGAGAGCTTTTGGATCATCCGCGCGCAAAAATATACCGCCAAAACCAGTGATGGAAGCCATGCAGTCTCCTGTGCGAAAGCGTTCAGCGTTCAGTGAAAACGAGCGTACAGCGATCAGCGTTCCTTACAGCAATCCTGACTCAGGTGGCTGTGACTCCACGAGCGGGAGTGGGTTCGACAGGGGCTTTGCGGCGGAGGATGGCAGCGGAGATGAGAGTCATGATAAGGCCGACGGGCAGGGGCTCCATGAAAGTGTAGGCCATGTTGACCAACGGATTCTGGTAGAGCTGCTGCGAGTGCTGGATGGCGGCGACGCGCGCGGCAGTGGTGGCGGGGTCAAGCCCGGAGGACTGGACCTTGTGAA
>JASHPM010000294.1 GCA_030038115.1 Acidobacteriaceae bacterium
GCGCGTCAAAGGCTGTGCGCGATCCGCCCTGTGCTTCGCGGATCAGATCGGTTTCGGGAAGGTTCTCCCGGGCGGGACCACCCATACGCGAGGATTGTATTCGAGGCTTGGCCGGGGAAGGCCTGGCGTGGGACAAAAAGCGAAGCGCATCAGCAGACATCTTAGCTCCTGGGGCGTGGGTTGCGAGACGACGCTGCGTCATGGACGCTCGAGAACTGCTTTCGTTAGCAGGGCCGGGGCCCATTCAAGCCTGTTCTTGCTTCAGTGGGCCGGACGCATCCTCGCGCCGCGCAACATCACCCATCCTCATCAATACAGCCCAGGGAACAAAGCACATCCCGGATAAAATGCCTGCAGCCACTTTCGGAGCCGCACGGATGGTCACCGCAGTGTCGATTCGGGGCAGACGGCCAGTGGAATTTCGCCTGTACACGGCCACAGTGTTCTTGATATGCCTGACGGGTTGCGCTGGCAACCAGTCATACTCCGGCTCGTTCTCGCCTGCCTTGCCTTCCATACCAGCTCCGCCCCCGCCCGCGGCAGCCATGTCGTATGTGGACTGTTCCGCCGCCACCAACGGCAATGGAACCCAGTCCACCCCGTTTAACACGCTGACCTCGATCAACGCCACGACGTTCAACCCGGGAGACCAGATCTTTTTCAAGCGTGGGATGACCTGCAACGGCACGCTGGCTCCCCTGGGGTCCGGTACCACTGCTTCACCCATCGTGGTCGACGCGTACGGCACCGGCCCGCAGCCGATTATTGATGGCGGAATGGACACCGCGGCGGTGCAGTTGAGCAACCAGCAGGGATGGGAGATCAACAATTTAGAGATCGTCGGCGGAAACCAGTATGGCGTCAATATTGCGGGTACCGCTCAGAACACTGCCTATACTCACTTCCGCCTGACTAATCTCAACGTCCATGGCGCCCATTACACCAGCGTTACCGGGGATGACTCGGGAGAGATTGTTATTACCATCGGGAATGCCGGAGAGAGCCTCAACGACATTGTGATCGACGGCGTGCAGGTCCATGACAGCCAGGTCTACAACGGCATTTACATCGATGCCGGGACAGGGTTCAACACACCGAATCCGATCCTGGGAAACAACATCACCATCCGGAACTCCACGGTGTACAACGTCTATGGAATGGGCATGACGCTCTTTGTTGTGAACAACGGCCTGATGCAGAACAATGTGGTTCACAACACCGGGCAATGCCCGCCCAATCCCGGATGCGGCGCCGACACCCCCGGCGGACTGATGGACTTAGCCTGCAACAACTGCATGATGGAGAACAACGAATCCTACTCCATTCAGGACTGGAGTCCGTGGGACGGCGGGGATTATGACGTTGACGTCTGGAACACGAATAACACCGTCCAGTACAACTACGGCCACGACTCCGTCGGCTATTGCGTCTCGGTGTTCAGCGCGGACGGGGTGGCCAGCACCAACCACATCATCCGCTATAACGTCTGCTCGAATGATGCGCAGTTGGCCAACAGTCCGGACCCCGGAGAACTCTTCCTCAATACCGCGGCCGACGGCGTCAATGGCTCGATCGATGGCCTTGAGATTTACAACAACACCTTTTACTGGAATCCCGCCACGCCCGGTCCCGCCTTCGACACCGTAGACGCCTCGTTCAGCGGCAGCAGCCCGAATTTCTTCAAAAACAACATCATTTACTCGACGGTGCCGAATTTGATCGAGACCACTTCGGACTTCGCGCTCGACAACAACATCTACTGGACCGTGGGCGTCGCTCCCGAATGGAATATCAACGGCGCCGACTACACGGATCTCGCCTCGTACCAGGCGGCCTCCGGCGAGGATGCGCACAGTCTTTACACTGACCCCATGCTGAACACGCCGGATTATCACAGTGTCGGCGCCCCCGCCACGGCTTTCACTTTGTTGCCCGGTTCGCCGGCCATCGGCGCCGGCGCGAATGTCTGCAGCGGCATCGCCGCATGTTCCATGGGGACGCAGGATTTTTGGGGAAATCCGCTGCCCACCGGAAGCGGCTATAACATTGGCGCTTACCAGGGACCGTGAGCGGCCGAAACGATGACCGCGACCTGGTTGAGGATGATGGGCGCACTCTGCGTGGCGGAGATTTCCGCCGTACTGGCGCTTACCTCGTCCCTGGCTCCTCAACCGGCAACCCAACCCGCTCCGGATTTCAGCCTGCCGCAGGTCCATGGTGGCGTCTTTCATTTGCATGGGCGCCCGGCCCGGACCACTCTGCTGGCATTCCTGCAAACCGTCCCGGATACCGCGGATACTCCCTCGCGCGGCGAAGCAGTGTTCGTGTTGAGCATGGCCCACCAGTATGGCCCGCGAGGCCTCAGAGTCGCGGTCATCGATGCCTCCGCCCTGGTGAATGTTCAGGCGCCGCGGCGCGACGCTCTGGTGAATGCCGGCTACGACTGGCATTTGGATATCCCACTGCTGGTCGACACCGATAATCGCGTGGCGAAAGCTTTCGGCATTACTCAGCTGCCCACCGTCGTTTTGCTGGCGCCCGGCGGAAGCATCTCCCAGCGCTGGGAGGGGTTCACGCGTCCCGCCGCCCTTGCTCAGGGAATCGAGAGGATCCTAGGAGGTCCTCTCGGGTCGATCCCCAAAATCCGCTGATAGGAGAGGGGCTGTACCTCAGAACCGCCAGCATCCGATGATCTTCCACCGGCTCCGGATTCCGGCTATTACCGCCCAACCCGCCAAATGTGGAAAATCTGTCAAGAGGGAGCCCTCAAATGTAACGGCCGTTGATTGATCGCCACTTACACGCCAACCTGCCGGGTGCCCCATGTCTGCCCGGTTTTGGCAGACATGGGATTCCACCGCCGCTCGCACCACCACGATGGAGTTTTGTGTCAGGGCACGGCTTTTCAGCCGTGCCGCAAAAAAGTGGCGCGCAGCGCCTTCCCCCGCCCTCCCGCCCCAAAATTCCCGAAATCCCCGCCTACCCCTCAAATGTGGAAAATCTGTCAAGAGGGAGCCCCCCAATCCAAAGTAACAACCGTTGACTGATCGCCACTTACACACCAACCTCCGCAAAGAAAGTTGGCCTTCCAATTCTCTGGACTTGGTATTCTGATAATAGGGGGTAAAAAAAGAATTTCCCCCCATCATCAGGAACACGAGGCTGCGCTGAGCGCGGCCTTTTTCATCCTCGGAGGACGAGTTCATGGGTGCGGAATGCTGCTTTATCCTGCCCAGCGGCCGCAAATCAGCTTCGGTCGAATATGAATCACGCGCAGCCACTTCTCAGTCACACTCGGACCGGTCTGCATCACACTCGACCGAATCCCCGTCGCTCACGGCCGGATATGAATCAAACGCAGCCGGGTTACAAATGACCCGTTCTCTGTCACTTGGCCGGGTCACGGCCGAGTGTGATTCATACTCGCGCGCATCTGCCTCAAACTCGGCCAAGTCCATGTGCCTCAGCCGCAGTCACTTAGCCGTTATCGAGCTCGCCAACATTCGCTAACCCGATGAAAACAAGTCACCGCCTGGAGGAGGAGGAGGGGGAGGGGGTACCAACACCACGAAGAACTGCAAAACCGAACCAGGCCTTCGTTACACTCGCTCTATGCTTCGCGAGAACGCCAGCTTGTTCCCCCCGGAAAACTCCGGCAGTGCGAAGTGGATCACCGCCTTTTGCGATGGTGGATCGCGCGGCAATCCCGGCCCAGCCGGTTTCGGCGTCTTCATCGAAGGCCCCGATGGGGAAAAACTCGCCGAGCTCAGCGAATATCTCGGCAAAACCACCAACAACGTCGCCGAATATTCGGCCTTGCTGGCGGCTTTGGAATGGGCTCTGCGCCACAATCACTCCCGGCTGCGCGTCGTGGCCGACTCCGAGTTGCTGGTCAGGCAGATGCAGGGCCGCTACAAAGTTTCGAGCCGTGACCTGCGCCCGTTGTTCGATGAAGCAAAGCGCCGCATCGCCCGTCTCCATGCCTTTCGCATCGAGCATGTCCTGCGCGCGAGGAACCAGAAGGCCGACCGCCTCGCGAATCTCGCCATCGATCGCGGAACTGGCCGAAAACCCGCTCCGCCCGACGGTGCGCCGAATCCGGCCAGGCCAAAAGAACCACCGCCGCTCAAAGGATTCGTGAAAGACGGTGTGGTGCATCTTCTTGAAGGCGAGCTGCCCGACGGAACGTTCGTGAAGGTGACGCCGGATCGGCAATAGCCACGGCAAAAGTTTCGAAAGGAGGAACCGTTGTCCGGCTTAACAATTCGCGCCGCTCGCTTCGACGACCTGCCTCGTCTCACGGAAATCTACAACCACTACGTCGTTCATTCGCCCGCCACCTTCGATCTGGAACTAAAAACCCTCGACCAGCGCCGCGAGTGGTTCGCTCAGTTCGCTCAGACCGGTCGCCATCGGCTCCTCGTCGCCGAAGAAAATGGCTGGATCCTCGGATACGCCGGAACGACGCGCTGGCGTCCCAAACCGGCCTACGACACAACGGTCGAGACCAGCATCTACTGCGCGCCGGAGTCGGTCGGCCGAGGCATCGGCAGAAAGCTTTACGACGCGCTGTTCGACGCCGTTGCCGGTGAGAATATCCATTGCATGGTCGCTGGATATGTTCCGCCGAATCCCGCGTCGGCCGCGCTGCATGAGCGGTTGGGCTTCACGCCCGTTGGGGTTTTTACCGAAGTCGGCTACAAGTTCGGCCGCTACTGGGATGTCTGCTGGATGCAACGCCGGATTTAGA
>JASHPM010000295.1 GCA_030038115.1 Acidobacteriaceae bacterium
GCTGGGCGCGCGAGACCTGGAGGAGAACGGCTTTGACGCGGGGGACGTGCTGGTGGGGATTGCGGCGAGCGGGCGGACTCCGTATGTGCTGGGCGGGATGGAGCACGCGCGGCGGCTGGGCGCGCTGACGATTGGACTGACGTGCGTGCCGGGGTCGCCGGTGGCGATGGCGGCGGAGATGGCGATTGTGCCGGCGACGGGGCCGGAGGTGGTGACGGGGTCGACGCGGATGAAGGCGGGGACGGCGACGAAGCTGGTGCTGAATATGCTGTCGACGGGAGCGCTGGTGCGGCTGGGGTATGTGTACGGAAATCTGATGGTGAACGTGCAGCCGACGAACACGAAGCTGGCGGATCGGGCGGCGCGGATTATCGCGACGATTACGGGGCTGGGATACGAGGAGGCTGCGCAGCTGCTGGCGAAAGCCGAGGGAGTGAAAACGGCGGTGACGATGCAGAAGCTGGGCCTGAGCCGCGAAGATGCGGAGGCGCGGCTGGCGGCAGCGCATGGACGGCTGAAGGATGCGCTCCGATGAAAGCCACACAGTTTGAATTTCGGTTTCGGCTGATCATCATTTTGCTGCTGTACACGGTGGGTTTCTGGGCGCCGTGGACGTGGGTGCGGGGCGGGTTCGCGCTGCCGACGACGACGGCGTGGCTGGCGGTATCGACGACGCTGGCGCAGTGGCACTGGATGCGCATCGATCAGGCGACGCTGCTGGTGACGTGCCTGGCGATTCTGTTTGGGTTTGCGGGCGCGGTTCTGCGGGTGTGGGGGACGGCGTATCTGGGAGCCTCCATTGTGCACTCCGGGCCGATGCTCGCGGGGCAGGTGATGGCCGCGGGACCGTACCGGTATGTGCGGAATCCGCTGTATTGGGGGTCGTGGTTTTTTGGGGTAAGCGTTGCGATCCTGATGCCGCCGTCGGGGGCGGCGGTCTTTCTGGTGGCGGTGGGACTGTTTTACTTCCGGCTGATTCTGGCGGAGGAGGCGTTTCTGGCGGGGCAGATTGGGGAGGCGTATGCGGAGTACCGGAAACAGGTGCCGCGGCTTATTCCGAGGCTGCGAGCGCGGATTCGGGAGCCGGATGCGCGGCCGCAATGGTTGACCAGCCTGCTCGCAGATATTCTGCCCGTGGCGTATCCGCTGTGTCTGGCGGTGCTGGCGTGGCGGTACGATCCGCGGTTGCTGGTCCGGTGCCTGGTGGTGTGCTTCGGGCTGTCGCTGGTGACGCGGGCGTTTCTGCCGAGGAAGCAAAAGCAGAGTATTGGGGAACCCCCAGGCTTGACTGGGGGCCTCTAATCAGGAGTCCCCGCCGGGGGTGCCGACGTCTTCTTCCTCGGGATCGGCGGTTGCGGTGTGTCCGTGCGTGGCCCAGAGCAGGCAGCCGAGAAATACGACGAAAAACAGCACCATGAGGCCGATGGTATTGGGGTCTTCGGACATGGATATCGCTCCTCTCAGAAGGGAGCGCTGCGGCGGAGTTTTCGTTGCCTGGCGGGGAAAAGAGACGGCATTCTCTCCACTGTGGGAGCCTGAAGCCGGCCTGGTGCGGCGGTTCAGTGGTCCTTAGCTGTCACCGACAGATCTTCGTTGTCCGCGTTCGACGTGTGGCCGTGGGTCGCCCAAAGGATGCAGAGAACGAAGATGACCGGGAACATCAAAATGACGAATATGGTGCTGGGAGTTTGGCCCATTTCCACTCCTCCCGGGGAATATTCTGCGCTTGTCAAGGGGCGGCGGCGAGTAATTTTGCCAGCGGCCACGTCTCGCAGGTAACATTTGCCGCAGTTTCCGCATCAAAGGGTCATTACCCATGACGCGGGTTGCTCGCGCATGGGCGGGAGAGTTCCCAGTGAAAACCCCTTCCGCATGGCTGGCTTTGGTATTGTTGTCCGCTCTCACCTCAGCCTCCGCATTCGCACAGGAGGGACTTGGGTTGGGCCCGAGGGGAGGCGGCGTCTTCGCTGAATTTACGGCCGCCGATGCGGGACAGGGGGCGGGCGCGATCACGGGGGGGAGCGGCGGCGGTTATGTTCAAGGCCATGTATTGGGACTTGTGGCGCGCGCCACAGTGCTGCCGGGCAACTACAGCCTCCACGCATACAGCGCGGTGATCGGGCCACGGCTGGCTGTGAGCGTGCCGATCTTCCGGGTCTTCCTGGAAGGCGGCGGTGGGATGGGGCGCACGGACAACTACAACGGGCAGGGTCCGCTGGGCACATCGTGGGGAGCGGCCTGGCAGGTAGATGCCGGATTCTCGCATCGGATCCTGGGGCGGATTGACTGGCGGATTCTCGATGCAGGGTACGGGCACATTTACGCAGGATCGGGTGTTTCGCCGGTCATGCTGAGCACGGGGCTGGCGCTGCACGTCTGGTAGCGAGACTTCCCTTCTCCGGATTCACTCTTCGGGGCCAGCTTTTGAAGCAATGGCGGCGAAGGCCTGGCGGGCTGCGTCGACGGTCTGGGCGATATCGGCGTCGGTGTGCGCGGTGCCGAGGAAAGCCGCCTCGAACTGGGAAGGCGGGAGCCAGACGCCGGCCGACAGCATGGCGCGGTGAAAGGCGGCGAAGCGGTCGATGCTGGAACGCGCGGCGCCGGCATAATCGGTGACGGGGTCCGGGGTGAAAAACCAGGTGAACATGGCGCCGACGCGGTTGGTGGTGAGGGGAACTTCGACTTCGGCGGCGGCGGCCACACCATCGGCAACGGCAGCACTGAGCTTTTCCAGTTTTGGGTAGACTTCGGCACGGTGGTCGCGCAGGTGGCCCACGGTCGCGATGCCGGCGGCCATGGCCAGGGGATTGCCGCTGAGGGTGCCGGCCTGGTAGACGGGGCCGAGGGGCGCGAGCTGATCCATGATGTGGGCGGGGCCACCGAATGCGCCGACGGGCAGGCCGCCGCCGAGAATTTTGCCGAGGGTGGTGAGGTCGGGACGGATGCCGTAGAGTTCCTGGGCGCCGCCGAGAGCGACGCGGAAGCCGGTCATGACTTCGTCGAAGATGAGGAGCGAGCCGCGCTTTTTGGTGAGGGCGCGGAGGGCTTCGAGATAGCCGGGCGCGGGCGGGATGCAGCCGGCGTTGCCGACGATGGGCTCGACGATAATGCAGGCGATGTGGTCGCGGTGCTTTTCGAAGGCGGTCTCGACGGCGGGGACGTCGTTGAAGGGCAGCGCGAGGGTGAAGTGGGCGGCTTCTTCAGGGACGCCGGCGGAACCGGGGATGCCGAAGGTGGCGACGCCGGATCCGGCTTTGACGAGAAGGCCGTCGGCGTGGCCGTGGTAGCAGCCTTCGAATTTGACGATGTATTTGCGACCAGTGAAGGCGCGGGCGAGGCGGATGGCGGACATGGTGGCTTCAGTGCCGGAACTGACGAAGCGCATTTTCTCGATGGAGGGGTAGGCGAACTGAACCAGCTCGGCCAGATCGCCCTCGGCCGCGGTGGATGCGCCGAAGCTGGCGCTGCGAGCGGCGGCCTGCTGGATGGCTTCGACGACAGGCGGGAAAGCGTGGCCGAGGATCATGGGGCCCCAGGAGCCGAAGTAGTCGATGTAGCGGTTGCCATCGGCGTCCCAGAGATAAGCGCCTTCGCCGCGCTCGATAAAGGGAGGCTCGCCGCCGACGGCGCGAAAGGCGCGGACGGGCGAGTTGACTCCACCGGGAAAGAGCTTCTCCGCGCGCTGCTGGAGCGCAGCGGATCGGGTGAGAACGAGGGGCATGGCTCCCAGTATATTTGGCGGCGGGATGACGGAATTTGAGCAGATGACGGATACTGAACTTCAATGAATAGACAATCCGCCGCTGTTCTCCTGACCTGCGCAGCCCTGATGACGATAACTCCAGCAATGAATCCCGAAGCCGGCGATGCGGGCGCGAAATTCCGCGCGCTGGCCGACCAGTATTTTTCCGACGCCGTGTTTCGCTTCGGGCCGACGGGGGCGACGCAGGTTGGTTTTCACCAGTACGACGCGAAGCTGGAGGACTACAGCCGGGCTGGATACGAGGCGGAGGCCGCGGCACTGCATGAGTTCGAGCAGAAATTCGATGCGTTTCCCGAGGCCGGCCTGGACGAGAGCACGCAGGGCGACCTGGCGATCGTGCGCGACAACATTCGAGGAGACCTGCTGGAGCTGGAGACGATTCGCGGGTGGGAGAAGAATCCTGACGAGTACTCGAGCGGGATTACGAACAGCGCGTTTGTTCTGATGGAGCGCGATTTTGCGCCGGTGGACGAGCGGCTGCAGTCGCTGGTGGCGCGGGAGAAGCAGATGCCGGCGGCGCTCGGGGCGGCGCGACGGAATTTGAAGAATCCACCGAAGATTTACACGGAGATTGCCCTGGAGCAGCTGCCGGATATCATCAGTTTCTTCCAGAACGATGTACCGGACGCGTTTAAGGCAGCGAA
>JASHPM010000296.1 GCA_030038115.1 Acidobacteriaceae bacterium
GGAGACGGAATTCAGGCGGCTCAGAGTAATGACCCCGGCAACGGCTCATCCAACACCGTCGCCTCCGGCGTAACGGCTGCGGAGGAGACGAAGGAGCCCCTGGTTCCCGTCGAAACAGCAGCCGTTCCCCAGGAGGAATACGATCGCCTCAAGGCTGAGCGCGATCTGCTGTTCGACCGCCTGGCGCGGCTCCAGGCAGAATTTGAAAACTCACGCAAGCGCGAAGCCCGCGAACGCTCTGAGTTCCGCGATTTCGCCGTGTCCAATGCCGTCGAGCAGTTCCTGCCGGTGCTGGATAACTTTCAGCTTGCCCTCAGGTCCAGGGGCTCGGCCGATCAGCTCCGTTCCGGCGTCGAACTCATCGTGAAGCAGATGGAAGACGCGCTGCGCTCCCTGAATGTCCAGCCCGTCGAGACCATAGGAACGGCCTTCGATCCGCGCGTGCATGAAGCTCTCGAGATGGTGGAACGAAACGATCTGCCCGATCATCAGGTTTTCGAGGAGGTGCGCCGCGGCTATCGGATCCGCGATCGCCTGCTGCGCCCCGCCCTGGTCCGCGTCGCCAGTAATTCGCAACAGAAGGAAGCATGAGCAGAAGCGAAAACGTGATCAAAGCCGATTACTACGAAGTCCTTGGTGTTGCGCGCACGGCATCCGATCAGGAGCTGAAAGCCGCCTATCGCAAACAGGCCCTCCAGCATCATCCCGACCGCAATCCGGGAAACACCGCGGCGGAAGAGCGATTCAAGGCCTGCAGCGAGGCCTATCAGGTTCTCAGCGACCCGCAGAAGCGCGCCGCCTACGATCGTTACGGCCATGCGGGTCTCAATGCGGCCGGCTTCGATGGCAATCCCTTCGGCGCCCAGGACATCGGCGACATCTTTGGCGACCTCTTCGGCGAAATGTTCAACATGGGCGGCGGCAGCCGGCGCGCCTCGCGCGTCCAAAAAGGCGGCGATATCCGTCACGATCTCACCATCGAATTCGAAGAAGCCGTTTTCGGTAAAGAGACCAAAGTCACGATTCGCCGCATGGAGGCTTGTAAGGACTGCCGCGGTACAGGAACCGCCAGTGGACGCGGCCCCTCGACCTGCCCGCATTGCCAGGGGCGCGGACAGGTTCGGTATCAGCAGGGATTCTTCTCCATCGCTCGTGCCTGCAGCGCCTGCGGTGGCGCCGGAACCGTCATCAGTGACCCATGCCATGCCTGTCGCGGTGAAGGACGCGTCGAGCGCCAGCACGAAATCTCCGTCAGCATCCCCGCGGGGGTGGAAGACGGCACGCGCATTCGCTATCAGGGCGAAGGTAACGCCGGGCGCTTCGGCGGACCCGGCGGCGATCTCTACATCGTGCTGCGCGTTCGCCCGCACAAGTTTTTTGAGCGCGAAGGCAACGACATCCATTGCCTCATCCCCGTTTCCTTTCCCCAGGCTGCGCTGGGCGCGGAAATTACCCTCACCACGCTGGACGGCGAAGCCAAACTCAAAATCCCCGAAGGCACGCAGAGCGGGCAGGAAATTCGCATCCGCGGCAAGGGCGTCCCGCACCTCAACGAATACGGACGCGGCGATCTCATCGCGCAGATCATCGTTCGCACCCCGGCCAAGCTGAACAAGGCGCAGAAGGAACTGCTCCGCGAGCTGGGACAGTCCGTCACGGTCGAGAACACCCCTACCCCGCGCAGCCTTCTCGAGAAGGTAAAGGAAATGTTCTCGTAGAACGCGCGATCCTTACTCCAGTAACGCACCCGCAATCGCCATCGCGGTGATTGCGGCCGTCTCCGCGCGCAGGATGCGCGGTCCGAGGCTCACCGGCTTCCAGTTCTCTACGCCGAAGAGAGCCTCTTCTTCTGAAGTCCATCCGCCCTCGGGGCCAATCGCCATGCGAATCGACGGCGCCTCATCTCCGGCTGCGGCCAGCGCTTCGGTTAGCGCGTGGCGCAGAGTCGTCGATCGCTCCTGCTCCGCCAGCACCAGACGCACAGCCTGAAGATCGTCCTGCACGGCCGCCTTCAGCGGTGTCGGCTCCTCGATCCGCAACACATCCGATCGTCGCGCCTGTTTCGATGCTTCCAGCGCCACGCGGCGCCACCGTTCCACCCGTCCTGCGGCTGCCTGCGCCAGGTGCTTCTCGCTCCGCCGCGCGATCACCGGAACGATGCACTCGGCTCCCAGCTCGGTCACCTTCTCCATCGCCCACTCCATGCGATCGAACCGGAAGATCGAAAGCAGCAGCGTGACCGGCAGAGCGGGATCCGCTTCCACCTCGGCGATCAGGTTGAACCGGACCGCATCGCCGAAGATTCCTGCAACCACGCTGTGCCACACGCGTCCGCCGGCCACAATGTCGAATTCCATGCCCGGCTGCGCACGCAGCACGCGAATCAAATGCGCCGCCTGGTTCCCTTCAAGGGAAGCGGTCGCTTCATCCCATGTATCGGCGATCCAGCGGCGGCGCGTCACAACTCAAGCCTACAGCCAGCGGCGTTCGGTGCTCGAAAATCGCCGCGTTGCGCGCGGGCGCTTCCATCGTGCGAAAACTCTGCCCCCAAAAGCACCGGGGGGACGCTCATCGCGTCCCCCCGATACCTTGCCGAGGTCCTCTTACTTTTTCTTTGAGGACTTCTTGGCTGCCTTTTTTGCGCTCTTCTTAGCTGCCTTTTTTGCTGCCATGGTTTCTATTCTCCCTTTTCGATGTCTACATCGAAGTCTGCAACATGAAATGCTGCAGTTAACGAATGTATAGAGTTCCGCGCATACAGTGTCAAGGGAAAAATTCAAATTTCGTCTACAACTTTTTTCTCGGGGCAGCGCGCGCATCACGTGGTCGTGCGACGCAAAACTCACAACCGGTGAAAATGTCGCAGCAGAGCGAGCATTACCCCGCTGAAAATATCGTGCCACGCATGCGCGATCATGCCTGGCCGCAGACTGTTGCGCGCAAACACGAGCACGCAGAAGAGCGCGCCGTACGCGGTGATCGCGATCATGCCCGCCGCGCCTTCGTATCCGTGACTCACGCCGAACAGCAGCGAAGAGCAGACCACGCCGAGCCACAGCCCGGCGCCCATCGACGCAAACTGCCGCAGAAAATAACCGCGAAACACGAACTCCTCGCAAAATCCCGCCGACAGGCTGAGCATCATCCATAGCAACAGTTCGAGCGGCGTGCGCGGCGCAATCGCCATCAGCGTCTTCTGCGGAGCGGAGAGGTGCGCCACCCGCAGCAGCAAACCGATGGCTGCCAGAATGACCGCCGCCGCGATCCAGAAGATCGCTGCCGCGCCGAAATCCTCTGCAAGAGCCCGCCAGCCGCGCCGAAATCCCAGCAGGTCCGCGGCCGCAATCCGTCTTGCGCGCAGCCCCCACCACACAAGCAGCAGGAGTGCCCATTCGGCGCAGATGCCAAAGGTATAGCGGATGGCGTGGTGCGCGGCCAGCGCGTCGCCATGCGCCTGCCGGCTGCTCAGCACTGAACCGCCAGCCAGCAACAGCACAATCAGCCCCGTGTGCCACCACGGAGCGACCGCCATCGTAAAGCGCTCTCGTGGCGAAATCGTCGCTTCCCCTGGCGCGTCGTGCATCCGGTCCCCGCTCTCTGTTATCTTCCCTCTGGATTCTAAAGGGAGCCTCGCGCATCAAATCTCATAAGGGAATGCAATGGACGAAATCGTGATCGTTTCCGGCGTGCGCACGCCGGTTGGCAAATTTCAGGGTTCGCTCTCCGGCGTTTCTGCGCCCCGCCTCGGCGCCGTGGTTGTCCGCGAAGCGGTAAAGCGAGCACAGCTGGGGCCGGAGCAAATCGACGAGTGCATCATGGGCAACGTCGTCTCCGCGGGCCTCGGGCAGAACCCGGCGCGTCAGGCCGCGATCTTCGCCGGGCTGCCGCCCGAAGTCAGCGCCGTCACCGTCAACATGGTCTGCGGCTCGGGCCTTCGCGCCGTCGCCCTCGGCGCGCAATCCATCCAGACCGGCAACTCGGGCATCGTCGTCGCCGGCGGCAT
>JASHPM010000297.1 GCA_030038115.1 Acidobacteriaceae bacterium
CCGGTGGTGGATGAGACGGGGGCGCTGGTGGGGATAGTGGAGCCGCACGATCTGCTGCGGACGGACGCAGCGGAGCGTTCGCTGAAGATGCGGGAGCTGGCGCGGGACGATTATGTGCTGGCGTACCCTGGGGATTTGGTAGATCAGGTGCATCGGGCGATGCTGCGCAAGAGGACGGAGAACGTCGTGATCGTGGAAGGGAACGGAGTGCGGAAGCCGATCGGGATTGCGCGGGCGAACGACATCCTGCAGCTGCGGCGGTGGCTGATGGAGGAAGAGACGCGGGAGGAGAAGCAGCCAGGAGCCGGGAGCCGGGAGCCGGGAGCCAGTAGCCAGTAGCTGACTGGAGGCTGGGAGCCGGAGGCTGGAGGCTGGAATAGCGCTATGCTGGTGGCCATTCGCGAGGTGAACGATGGCGATCGAGGTGCGTGGGGTGTGTCCGCTGCTGGGCGTGTACGACATGCCGACGGCGGTGCGGTTCTATCGGGACAAGCTGGGGTTTGAAGTGGTGAGCACGTCGCCGGTGATGGGGCCGGACAAATTCCACTGGTGCCTGCTGCGCCTGGGTTCGGCGGTGATCATGCTGAACACGGCGTATGAATTCGACGACGAGCGGCCGGTGCCGGCGGATCGCGCGCGGATGGCGGCGCATGATGACACGTGTTTGTATTTCGGTTGCACGGATGTCGATGGGGCGTATGAAGAGCTGCGCGAGAAGGGTGTGGCGGTGAAGCCGCCGAAAATTGCGCCTTATGGGATGCAGCAGCTGTATTTGAAGGATCCGGATGGGTTCGGGTTGTGCTTCCAGTGGAAGGCGGAAGAGTGAAGAGGCAGGGAACAGGGAACAGGGAGCAGGGAACATGGAGTAGTCGTGGCTGCGTGCGATTGCTAAGATAACGCAACACGTTTATCGCAAGTTTCAGCCCTCCCCGATTCGAGGTTCAATGGCTACGTCAGCACGGGTCTCCGCGAGCGTCTCCAGCAGGAGCAAGGCCGCGAGGGCGGTGGGGCAGTACTTCTACTTCTTTATGGCGCTGCTCATAGCGGCGGTGGTGATCGATGGGTTCAGCCATACGGTCAATGAAAACCTGATCCATGCCGCGCCGCCGCGACCGTGGCTGTTGTGGCTGCATGCAGCGCTGTTCACGGGATGGGTCGCGTTTTTCATTTTGCAGTCGGGGCTGGTGCGGACGCGCAACGTGCGGATTCATCGCACGCTGGGGTGGTTGGGCGCGGGCCTGGCGGCGGCGATGACCGTAGTCGGCACGGTGACGGCGATCGTGATGCGGCGCTTCCACATGCGCGTCGAGCCACCGGATGTGGCCGGACCCTCGACAACTTTGATTATGTCGTTTTTCGATATCGCCTGCTTCGCCGTTTTCGTGTGGCTGGCGGTGAACTGGCGCAGGAAGCCGGAACTGCACCGGAGGCTGATGCTGATTGCAACCATCAGCCTGACGGCCGCGGCTTTCGCGCGCATGCCGAATGCGACCTTCGCCAATGTGTGGTTCTACTCGGGAGTGGATGCCCTGATCGTGCTGGGCGTTTTGCGGGACCTTCTTGTGATGAAGAGAGTGCACCGGGTCTACTGGTACGCGCTGCCGGTTCTGGTGCCGATGCAGGTGTTCGTGACGCGCATGATGCTGAGCCCGGCTGCCTGGTGGGTACGGGTCGCCAACGCGATCGTGCGGTAGCTGCCGATCGTCAGGCCAGCAGCTCGTTCACGATGGCCTCGACGTGAATGACGGTTGTGTCGAGGAATCTAACACCGGGAGGGGCAGAGTCGCGCAGGAGCAGCGGGAGTTCGGTCGGGGTTGCGGGCGCGGCAGCGCAAGAGGATGGAACGGTAGTAGTCGATGGTAGATTCAGGCCCGAGGCCGCCGATCATGCCTGCGGTTCGCATGCTGGTAAGGATAGACGCGCGAGGTTTCGAGGATGCGGCCGGGCGGTGAACCGGTCCGCTGAGGTTGCCAATCCTCTGTTGGGTCCCGGCAGGCAGAACTTTTTCGCGAGCACCGGCACGGCCCAGGGAGAGTGCCGCGCAGCTTGCTATTATGTCCTCACTCTTTGCTCCCGCTCCCCCGAGCGAGGTTTCTATGGCTGCGCCAGCACAGACCCCCGCGCGCCTTGCGACCAGAAACACGGCGACGAGTGTGCTCAGGCGGTGGTTTTACCTCGGGATGTCGCTGCTGATTGCCGCGGTAGTGATCTATGGCTTCAGCCAAACGGTCGATCACAAGCTGATCCACGCGACACCGGTACGGCCGTGGCTGCTCTGGGTGCATGGAGGGCTATTCTCCGGATGGGTGGCCTTCTTTGTGTTGCAGACGGCGCTGGTGCGGTCGCGCAATGTGCCGATCCATCGCGCGCTGGGGTGGTTTGGCGCAGGGTTGGCAAGCGCGATGACGGTGGTGGGCTGCGGGATCACTGTGGTGATGGGTCGCTGGGAGATGGCGCGTCTTCACGATGCGTCGTTTGTGGCGTTTCTGCTGATCGTTTCGTTCTGGGATATCTCATGTTTTACGGTGTTGTTCTGGCTGGCGGTGGTGTGGCGGAAGAAGCCGGAATTGCACCGGAGACTGATGTTGATGGCGACGTGCGTGCTGACCAGCGCGGCGTTTGCACGGTTTCCCTGGGAAGCGTTCTCAGACAACTGGTTCTACGCGGGGGTGGATGCGCTGATCCTGCTGGGCGTTCTGCGGGACCTGATCGTGAACCGGAGCGTGCACAAGGTGTACCGCTATGCGCTGCCGGTGCTGGTGGTGGGGCAGATCTTTGTGGTGCGGACGTACCTGAGCGATCCTGCATGGTGGATGCACGTGGTGAGCGCGATCGTCCACTGAGGTTGCCAAAGCTCCTTCGGTCCCGGTAGGGTATAAGGTTTTCGCGTATACCGGAACGTTCGAAGGAGAGTGGAATGCCGCAGGCGGAGCTCAGGTATCAATCGGGATTTGGGAATGAGTTTGCGACGGAAGCGGTGAAGGGGGCGCTGCCGGTGGGGCAGAATGCTCCGCAAAAGGCGCCGCTGGGCTTATACACGGAGCAGTTGAGCGGGACGGCGTTCACGGCGCCGCGGGCGACGAACCGGCGGACGTGGACGTATCGGATCCGGCCGTCGGTGACGCACAAGCCGTTCCGAGAACTGCCTGCCGAGGTGAGCCTCTTTCGCAGCGGCCCGTTCACTGAGGTCCCCACGCCGCCGAATCAGATGCGTTGGAATCCAGTGCCGATGCCGGAGAAGAAGACGGATTTCGTCGAGGGCATTGTGACCATGGGCGGCAGCGGCGATCCAGCGATGCAGGTGGGCGTGGGGATTCACCTGTACGCGGCGAATGCGCCGATGCAGGGGCGGTATTTCTATAACGCCGACGGCGAGATGATGATTGTGCCGCAGCAGGGGAAGCTGGGGATCCACACGGAGCTGGGGATTCTGGATGTGGCGCCGGGAGAAATTGGCGTGGTGCCGCGCGGGATGAAAATGCGCGTGACGATGGAGGGCGCGTCGCGGGGATATATCTGCGAGAACTATGGGCTAACGTTCCGGCTGCCGGAGCTGGGGGCGATTGGGGCGAATGGGCTGGCAAATCCGCGGGATTTTCTGACACCGGTGGCGGCGTATGAAGATGAGGAAGGGGATTTCCGGATCGTTGGGAAGTTTTTGGGGCGGATGTGGGAGGCGGAGATCGATCACTCGCCGCTGGACGTGGTGGCGTGGCACGGGAACTATGCGCCGTACAAATACGATCTGGCGCGGTTCAACTGCATTAATACGGTGAGCTTCGATCATCCGGACCCGTCGATTTATACGGTGATGACGTCGCCGTCCGTGATGGCGGGGACGGCAAATGCAGACTTCGCAATTTTTCCGCCGCGCTGGCTGGTGGCGGAGCATACGTTCCGGCCGCCGTGGTTTCATCGCAACATGATGAATGAGTTTATGGGGCTGGTGTTCGGCGAGTACGACGCGAAGGCGGAGGGATTTTTGCCGGGCGGGGCGAGCCTGCACAACTGCATGAGCGGGCACGGGCCGGATGCGGAGACGTTTGAGAAGGCGAGCAAAGCGGAGCTGAAGCCGGTGAAGCTGGATAATACGCTGGCGTTCATGTGGGAGACGGGACTGCCGGTGCGGCCGACGAAGTTTGCGCTGGAGACGAAGATTCTGCAGCACGAATATTACGAATGCTGGCAGGGATTGAAGAAGCACTTCAGGAGCAGCTAAAAGGCGGTTAGCTAAGGTCCGGTCAGCTAAGGTCCGGTCAGCGAAGAAGCGGTCAGCGAAAACGGCGGTCAGTGCTGCGCAGGGAAGACCGAGCCGAGGATTCAAGCGATGTCTGCAGTGGAAGCGCTGTTGGCGCGGATTGTCGATTATGCGGGGTTGTTTCCACCGGCGGTGCTGGATATGGAGAGCGCGGTGAGGAACTACCAGCGGTATTTGGGCGGCGATGACGCATGGATGCTCCACCCCAGCGAGCAAAAGCGGCTCGCCGGGGGCCCGGGGATGCTCGGGGGTTTTGTGGTTCCGGCGAGCCGGCTAAGCGAATTTGCCGGGGCCTTTGAGAAGGTGTGCTGCGGGGAACAGGAGAGTCCGTGGACGCTTAGTGTGGTTTGTGCGGGCGAGAACGCGGACGATGTGCGGGCGATTCAGGATTTCCGACAGGGCGCGGTGTTTATCGGGAGCCTGGAGACGAAGGCGGCGGATGCGGCCGCGGCGGAAGAGGCTTTGAAGAAGTTGCCGGCGGCGCGAGCGAGGCATGTGGAGTTTCCGCCGGAGGAGGCGGCGCAGGTTTTGCCGGTGTTGGCGGAGTATGGAGCGCGGGCGAAGATTCGCATGGGGGGCGTGACAGCGGAGTCGATTCCGGCGACCGAAGTGGTGGCGCGGTTTGTGCTGCAGTGCGCGCGGGAGCGGGTGGCGTGGAAGGCGACAGCGGGGCTGCATCATGCGGTGCGTGGTGTGCGGGAATTGGCGCCGGGCGGCGCGCGAGTGGCGATGCACGGGTTTGTGAATCTGTTTCTCGCCGGGGCGCTGGCGTTTTTTGGAGCGGACGAACTGGCGATCGTGAAGACGCTGGAGGAAAAAGATGCAAGGGAGTTTCGCGCGGACGACGATGTGCTGCGCTGGCACGACAATGTTGTGATTACGGATCAGGTGGAGCAGGTGCGGGGGGAGTTTGCGATCAGCTTTGGATCGTGTTCGTTTGAGGAGCCGGTGGAAGACGTGAAGGCGATGGGATGGGTATAAGTTCGAGCGGCGATGCGCCGGCGAGAAAGCGATGCTGGGTGGAGTCGGCGAACAATCCGGAGACGGATTTTCCGCTGGAGAATTTGCCGTTTGGACTGTATGAGGACGATCGGCAGCGGCGGCACACGTGCGTGGCCATCGGTGATCTGGTGCTCGACCTGCCAGGATGCAACACCGCGGGGTTGCTGAACGCCTCGCAGGCGATTGGGCTGGGGCCGCGCGGGCTGGGGCACGTGGAGCTGTGGCGGGCGGGTCAGATTCGGCATCGGGCAGCCGAGTTGCTGAGCGATCCGGCGCTTCGGGCGCAGGTGGAACCGCACCTGATTGCGCAGAAGGACGTGCGGATGCTGCCGCCGTTTGGAGTGGGCGGGATCGGCGACTATACGGATTTCTACGCTTCGATTCATCATGCGACCAACGTAGGGCGGTTGTTTCGGCCAGACACGCCGCTGCTGCCGAATTACAAGTGGGTGCCGATTGGGTATCACGGACGGGCCTCGTCGCTCATAGTGAGCGGGACCGAGGTGAAGCGGCCGTGCGGGCAGACTAAATCTCCTGATGCGGCGGCGCCGACATTCGGGCCGACCCAGATGCTGGATTATGAGCTGGA
Source organism: Acidobacteriaceae bacterium (assembly GCA_030038115.1). GTDB lineage: Bacteria > Acidobacteriota > Terriglobia > Terriglobales > Acidobacteriaceae > Palsa-343. The sequence continues at coordinate 5,850 of JASHPM010000297.1, forward strand.
GGTGGGGTTCTTTGTGGCGCACGGGAATGAGCTGGGGCAGCCGGTTCCGCTGACGGAGGCGGAGGAACACATTTTTGGGCTGTGCCTGGTGAATGACTGGTCGGCGCGGGACATACAGGCGTGGGAGTATCAGCCGCTGGGGCCGTTTTTGGGGAAGAGCTTTGCGACGACGATTTCGCCGTGGGTGGTGACGCTGGATGCGCTGGAGCCGTTTCGGATTCCGGCGGCGACGAGGGCAGAGGGCGATCCGGAGCCATTGCCGTATTTGAGCGACGAGCGGGATCGGGAACAGGGCGGGTTCGATGTGAATCTGGAGGTATGGCTGGCGACGGCGAAGATGCGGGCCAGCGGCGAGGGACCGGTGCGGGTGAGCCGGGGGAATTTGAAGGATCTGTACTGGACGCTGGGGCAGATGCTGGCTCATCACACGAGCAACGGGTGCAATCTGCGGCCGGGAGATTTGCTGGCGACAGGGACGGTATCGGGGGCAACGCCGGATTCGGTGGGGAGTTTGCTGGAGAGGACGAAGCGGGGCGCGGAGCCGCTGGTGCTGCCGAATGGGGAGCAGCGGAAGTTTCTGGAAGACGGGGATGAGGTGATTCTGCGGGGGTGGTGCGCGCGGGAGGGATACGCGCGGGTTGGTTTTGGGGAGTGCAGGGGAGTGGTGGCACCGGCGCGGGACTGAGAGGGAGCAGGATCCCGCGCCGAGCCAGCGCCTACCTGGGTTGTGAAACAGGGTTCGAGGCGGAGCTGCCAGCCTGTTCTGCGTTTCCTTCACAGATCTGCCTTTCAACGTCGGGCTTCAGTTTTCCTGTGCCGCAGAGGGAGTCGGCTGTTTTTTGCGTGTTGCTTCCGTCACCGGCGACGTAGGGAGTGAAGTCGCCAATGGTTTCGTATTCATGATCGGCGCTGTCGGGATCGGGAAACCAGAACGTGCATCGGACGGTCTCGTTGGGGTGCTTTTTGTTCGGCTTGGCGCACTCGGCTGCAAACAGGACTTTGGTGCCGGGCTGGACTGTATCCAGGAACCACTTGTTATGGATGGTGGGCGCTGTGGTGTGAGCCAGGCTGGCTGCAAATGCGGCGCCGAGTGTGCGTCCCTTGTTGACAGGCGCCTCAGCCCGATAGTTTCCCTGATCGGTATAGAGAAGATGGATGCCCTGGCCGCCGGAATCCAGCTTGGCGTCGGTCATCGTTTTAGCGACGGTCACGTCGGAGCCGGTGACTACGCGGAGGTTGCGATCGAGGGTCGCCACCTGATACTGCGAAGCGTGCTTATACGTTTTGGTGTCCGTCGGGAAACCGTAAGCAGAAACGAGGAACAGCGCGATTGACACTGTGCCCACGAAAACGTTCTTCATTTGTCCCTTCCTCTGCGCAAATTCTTCTGGGTGAGATTTTGTCGCAGGGCTCGGCGACCAGGGAGAGGAAAGCACGGGGCGCGGCACTCGATAGTAATTGTCTGGAGCGTTTTAGTGCCGAATCGGGAATGCAGAGGGTGAGCCTGAGCGCGGGATTCTGCCGATGGAAATGAGGCCCGCCTCGTGGGGTCGATCGCAAGGCGTCAAGGTCACCGCAGCCGATAGAAGCGCAGATACCAGTCGATGACGATTTGGCCGGCGAAGATGGTGTAAATGGCGGCGGCGCAGAGGAAGGATCCCAGGGGCAGGCGGGTGGTGCGGAAGGGACGCTTGCCTCGGGATGCGACGACAGAGGCGATACCGAAGAGGGCGGCGGCGAGGCAGCCGAGGAGCAGGGTCAGGATGGCGGGAGCGGGGCCGAGCCATGCAGCAATCATGGCTATCAATTTGACATCGCCTATTCCCAAGCCTTGCTGGTGACGGACGAGGAAATAGAGCCAGCGGATGAGGAGCAGGAGCAGGGCGGCCAATAGAGCCCAGAGAGCAGAGACGGCCAATCCAGCTGCGGTAAGCCGCACCGTCGCGGCGAATCGGCTCCCATGACCGGAGATTCTGATGCCAGAGATGAGTTCCAGAGGCTCAAATGCTCCCGGAAAGAGTCGGAAAACTCCCAAAGAAATTCCGGAGTAAAGGATTCCCAGCACCATACCCGGCCAGGTAAAGGCATCGGGCAGTTTCATGGTTTCCGCGTCCATGACGGCGAGACCAAGGAGCAGGCAGCAGAGAGTCGCCATGCCGATGCCGGTGATGGTGAGGCCGAAGCGCAAAAAGCTGAGGAGAAACAGGGCGGCGGTGGCGATCTCGACGGCGGGATAGCGCCACGCGACAGGTTGATGGCAATGACGGCAGCGGCCGCGGAGAAGAATCCAGCTGAGGATGGGGACGTTGTCGCCGGCGCCGATGGGTGCGGCACAACGCGGACAGCGGGAGCGCGGGCGCATGATGGATTCGTGGCGCGGCAGGCGGGAGATGCAGACGTTGAGAAAGCTGCCGAAGGCGAGGCCGAAAAGGACGACGAAGATGGAGACGATTGAGGTTGAGATGCCGCCGGCCGAAACGAGAATCGCAGTCTCTCCTTTGCCCTGACAGCATACGCGGAGGCGGGCACTTCACCGTTGTAAAGTAGGGTTATGCCCCTTGAAAAGGACGCAACCCACGTAAGCGCTGTTCCTGAGCGCAAGGGCGATTTGCGCGCGGGAGATGTGCGTGCGGATGCGCGGGTGGGCGAGCTGTTTGCGGAGGCGGTTCGGATTATGGCGCGGTTGCGGGCGCCGGGCGGGTGTCCGTGGGATCGCGAGCAGACGTTTGCGTCGATCCGGAAATATACGCTGGAAGAGACGTACGAGGTGCTGGACGCGATCGAGCGGGAACACTGGGCGGATCTGGCGGATGAGCTGGGGGATTTGCTGCTGCAGGTGCTGTTCTACGCAGAGATGGCGGAAGAAGCCGGGCATTTTGGAATCGGCGATGTGGTTGCGGCGTTGAATCGGAAGCTGGTGCGGCGGCATCCGCACGTTTTTGGCGAGGCGGCGTCGGCGGCAGCGGGGAATCGGGCGGAGGGTCTGGAGACGGATGGCATCGGCGCGGCGGAGGTGCTGCGGAACTGGGACGAGATCAAGAAGCTGGAGAAGAAGACGCGGGCGGAGGGTGCGGGGCGGCTGGATTCGATTACGCGGGCGATGCCGGCGCTGAGCGAAGCGGGGAAGATTGGGGCGAAGGCGGCGAAGGTTGGGTTTGACTGGCCGGACGCGCACGGGGTTGTGGAAAAGCTGAGGGAAGAGACGGCCGAACTGGAGGCGGAGATTCGGTTGAGCGATCAGAAAGCTGCTGCGGAAGAGGTTGGCGATCTGTTGTTTACGGCAGCAAATCTCGCGCGGCACCTGAGGGTGGATCCAGAGCTGGCACTGCGGGATGCAAACGCGAAGTTTCGGCGGAGATTCGCGGCGATGGAGGCGGTGACGGAACGGCCTCTCGAGGAGCTGTCCGCGGCGGAGCTGGAAGAGCTGTGGGCGCGGAGCAAAAACGCGGAGCGGCAAGTATGAGTCCGGCAACCATCCAAACACCAGCAGGGACGGAAGTGGTGCTGCGGAACTGCGAGGGATTCGAGGAACTGGACGCGTGCGTTCGATTGCAGATTGAGACGTGGGGCTACAACGACGGGGACGTGATCCCGCGGCGGCTGTTTACGGTGGCGCAGCGGATCGGCGGGCAGGTGATTGGGGCGTTCGAGGATGGCGGGAAGATGGTGGGTTTCGCCATGTCTTTGCCCGGAGTGAAGACAGGGAAGGTGGCGGGTGAGGCACCCAGGCCGTACCTTCACTCGCATATGCTGGCCGTTACGCCGCAGTTTCGCAACGCCGGGATTGGAAAGAAACTAAAGCTGTATCAACGAGATGAGGCGCTGAGTCGAGGTATTACTTTAATGGAATGGACGTTCGATCCGCTGGAGATCAAGAATGCTTTCCTCAATATCCACAGACTCGGGGTCGTTGTTAAATCGTATACACCAAATTTTTATGGTGTATCCTCATCTCGTCTACAGGGTGGGCTTCCCACGGACCGTCTGCATGCGGAGTGGTGGATGGATTCGGAACGTGTGAAGGCCATTCTGAACGGGTCCCAGTACGCCCCGCTGGAAATCCAGGAGACAATCGTGGTTCCCAAAGCAGTGAGTGAATGGAAGGCCACGGGTGTCCCTGAAGCGCTAATGGTGCAGGCTGAGAATCGCCACCGCTTTCTGGATGCTTTTGCGCGCGGGCTGGCGGTGGTGGGATTCCGGGTAGATGCTGAAGGCAATGGCACTTTCGAACTCGCAAGACTGGAACGACTCGAACTCGCAAGGTAATTCGGAGCTCTATGAGAATCGATGCCATCTTCCTGCGCGAACTACGCCTTCCCCTCGTTAAACCATTTCAAACCAGTTTTGGAACCACAACCGAGCGGCGCATCCTGCTGGTGGAGCTGCGTGGCGAAGGACTGAGCGGCTGGGGCGAGTGCGTCGCCGGGGAGCATCCGTTCTTTTCCGACGAGACCATCGACACGGCGTGGCTGGTGATACAGCAGGAGCTGGCTCCGACGCTGGCGGCCGCGGATCCGGAGCATGGCGGCAAGTGCCCAGGGATTTTCAGGCAGGTGCGCGGGCATCGGATGGCGAAGGCGGCGCTGGAAAATGCGGTATGGGATCTGGAGGCGCAGGTGCGCGGGATTCCGCTGGCGAGCCTGCTGGGCGGGACGAGAGAGACGATCGACTGCGGCGTTTCGATTGGGATCCAGCCGAGCCTCGAGCAGCAACTGGCCGAAATTGAGAAGGAAGCGGGCGCCGGTTACCAGCGGATTAAGCTGAAGATCAAGCCGGGCTGGGACGTGCATGTGCTGGAGGCGGTGCGCAACCGGTGGCCGGAGATTCAGTTGAGCGTGGACGCAAATTCCGCGTATCGGATGAACGATTGCGATCACATCGTGACCTTCGACGAGTTCAACCTGCTGATGATCGAGCAGCCGTTGTGGGCGGACGATTTTTATTTCCACTCCATGCTGCAGAAACGGCTGGAGACGCCGATTTGCCTGGATGAGTCAATCCGAAACCGCCGGGATGCGCTGGCGGCGATCGAAATGGAGTCGTGCCGGATCATCAACATCAAGTGCGGGCGTGTGGGCGGCTTCAGCGAAGCGATTGCAGTCCACAATGCGGCGCAGGAGCGGGGCGTGCCGGTGTGGTGCGGCGGGATGCTGGAGACCGGTATCGGGCGCGCGCATAACATCGCGCTGTCGTCGCTGGATAATTTCACGCTGCCGGGCGATGTGTCGGCGTCGAAGCGCTACTGGAAGGAAGACATCATCGAGCCGGAGGTTGTGGTCTCGCGCACCGGAGAGATTGCGGTGCCGGATACGCCGGGGCGCGGCTTTGAAGTGCGGACCGATCTGGTGGAGAAGCTGACGGTGCGCGAGGAGAAGATTCGTGCGCTGGCGATGGTGGCGTAGAGCCAGGAAATAGCCAATAGGGAATAGGGATAGAAGATACGAGGGGAGCGGCTAAGGCTGCTCCCCTTCGTGCGTTTGGGATGAGGGCGCTTCGGGCCTTCGTATCTGGAATACAAGGCGCGGACGCCTTTTTTTAACTGGTGAGGTTGTAGATGAGGCCGAAGGGATCGCGGACGTAGCAGCGCGGGAACTGGGGTTCGTCCTTGATGATCTCGCAGCCGCTCTGCACCAGCCGCCGTTTGGCCTCTTCGACGTCGGGGACGGTGACTTCGAGAACCGCAGCCAGAGCCGGCCCTTTCTCGATGAACAGATTGATGTTGTCGCCATGGACGCTGATCATCTGGGACATTTCTCCGGTGATCTGGAAGCCGAGTTGGTTAACGTAGAAAGCGGCCGCGGCCTTTGGGTCCGGAGCCTGAATGAGAATATCGGTACCGAAAGAGTTGGCCATAGAGATGCTTTCAATGATGGGATTCCAGTCGGGAGCAAGGGCGCTGGGACGGGCCAAGTGTAGCACCGCAGTAGCGAGAAATTTGTTAACCGCCAAGGTGACTGATGGCGTAATCGAGCACCGGGTCGGTGCCTGCCTGGAAGTTGGCCGCGGTTGCGGGGACAAAGATGGCCGGTGCGATGCCCTGGTCTTCGATGACCTGCATTTCGGCGGTGTAGTCGATCCAGGTGGAGACCGTAAACTGCCAGCCATTGGACAAAGGGAAGGTGACAGGGTAGCCCGAGTGGCCACCGGAGGTATCGCCGATGACGGTGACATTCGGGAACTCCCGCATCTGCGCGATGAAGTCCTCATTGGAGCTGTAGCAGCCGCGCCCGATAAGGAGGTAGACGGGCCCGTGATACTGCCAGGGTCCGCGCGGCGAGACGGAGCGGGATTGCAGCGGGCCAAAGTCGGTGTGGGCGGGGCCATCGCGAAACTTGTCGTAGCCTCCGATGCGGGTTTGATCCGCGAAGCGCCCGGCGAACGAATTGGCGGTTGCGCCGTCGCCGCCGCCGTTCATGCGGACGTCGATGATGAGTGCGGAGGCGCTCTGGAAAGGCTGGAGCGCGGCGTCGAGGTCGGCGGCCTGCGAGCCAGACGAGGAATCCCAGGCGGGAATGGCAAAGTAAGCCACACCGCTGAGGTAGCCCGAGGTGTACTCCGAGTTCTGCTCAATCTGCGTTCCTTTGGCCTGAATGTACTGCTGCCAGACGGTCTGATCGAAGTTGATGAAGTAAGTGGGGGTGTAAGTCTGCTCAAGATTGCCGGAGGGATCGATGAGGTGGACGTGCAGATCATGCAGGTTAGACAGCATCTGGATGAGGACCTGCGTGAACTGGACCTGGGAAGTGGCCTGGATGGCGGTCGGGCGGTAGGTGTCGCTCAGACCCTGCCAGTCGATGTTTTTGTAAACGAAATAGGAGTAATTCTGGTCGAAGGTCTGCCAGAGATAGTCGAACTGATCGGCGTAAGAGGAAGAGGCCGGACCCTGTGGCACGACATCTGAGCCGCAGCCCCAGCCGAGCAGCACGAGAAGCAAGAGGAGAGTGACGAGAGAAGAAGGGTGGCCGAGGAGGCGCGTTCGGTTGAGCGGCGACAACAGGGTGGAGGCGCCACGGCGACCAGGCATGCCGGCAGCCGGTTTCATGCATGGCCTCACTTCTCCGGATTTGCAACTTTGCAATCCCGGATGGCCAGCATTTTACGCCCGGGCGCATCTCCGGAATCACCTATCTTTTGGCGCGATTTTCAGGGTTCGAGACGCGGTGGTAGGGTGTTGGGATGAAAAAACTGGTGGTGGTTGGGTTGATGTTGGCGTCGGGTGTTTGGGGCTGGGCGCAGAGTGCGGGTTCGACAGCCGCGACGCCGCTCGAGGCGACTGCGCAGGATGGTTACGAGTCGGCGCGGAGTCTGGAGCTGTATCGGGAAGGGCATGCGTCGATGCTGATGAACGATTTTGGGCAGCTGGCTCGCTATCACGACGCGGACGTGCAGCTGGGACCGCCGGCGGCGGGCGAGCAGCGGGTGGTGTTTTTTGGCGATTCGATCACGGATATCTGGAAGCTGGATGAGTCGTTTCCGGGGAAGCACTACGTCAACCGCGGCATTGGCGGACAGACGACGCCGCAGATGCTGGTGCGCTTTCGACCGGACGTGATCGATCTGCACCCGGCGGTGGTAGTGGTTCTGGCCGGCACGAATGACATTGCGGGAAACACGGGCGAGGAGACACTGGAGCAGATTGAGGACGACTACGCGACGATGGCGGAGCTGGCGCGCGTGCACGGGATCCGGATGGTGTTTGCCTCGGTGATGCCGATCAACGACTACAATCCCTCGGCGCTGCGGTTTTTCCTGCAGCGATCGCCGGCGAAGATTCTGGCGCTCAATGAGTGGCTGAAGAAATACTGTGCAGACAACGGGCTCGTCTATCTGGACTACTTTTCGGCGATGGTGGATGGGAATGGGATGCTGAAGTCGGAGTTGACCGCGGACGGGCTGCACCCAAACGCAGCGGGGTTTGCGGTGATGGCGCCGCTGGCGGAGGCGGCGATCCTAAAGGCAGGGAGTAAGGAATAGGGAATAGGGAATGCTCAGAATCGCCCGGGCGACAGGCTACTTTTCCTGCAGGTCGTCGAGGGCGAGGTTGAGCTCGAGGACGTTGACGCGGGGTTCGCCGAGGAAGCCGAACTGGCGGCCCTGGATGTGAGACTCGACCAGGGAGCGGACGGTGGCTTCGGGCAGATGGCGCGCGGCGGCGATCATGGGAACCTGGTAGAGGGCATCGGCGGGCGAGAGGTCGGGGTCGAGTCCCGAAGCGGACGTGGTGACGAGGCCGATGGGGACGGGCTGGCCTGGGTTGATCTTTTGCCAGGCGGCAACGTCGCCGTCGATGCGGGTAACGAGCGCCTGATTCGACTGCGCGAGGTTGGAACCGCCGGAGCTGGTGGCATCGTATCCATTACCGGCAGCAGAGGGACGCGAGTGGAAGTAGCGTGGGCTGGTGAATCCCTGGCCGATGAGGGCTGAGCCGACAACCTGGCCGTCGCGCACGATGAGCTGGCCGTTGGCCTTGTCGCGCATAAGGAGCTGCGCGAGCCCGGTGACCACGAGCGGGTAGACGATGCCGAGCAGGATGGTGGTCACGATGGTGTAGCGGATAGCGATGTTGAGAGTGCGCATGATTTTCTCCGTCAGGCCAGGCGCAGCGCGTTGAGGGCCAGGTCGATGATCTTAATTCCGATGAAGGGCACGATGATGCCGCCGATGCCGTAGATGATGAGGTTGCGGCGGAGCAGAGCCTGGGCGGACATGGGTTCGTACTTGACGCCGCGCAGGGCGAGCGGGATGAGCGCGACGATGATGACGGCGTTGAAAATGACCGCGGACAGGATCGCCGAATGGGGCGTGGCGAGGTGCATAATGTTCAGCGCGTTCAGCACGGGGAAGACGCCGGCGAACATCGCGGGGATGATGGCGAAGTATTTGGCGACATCGTTGGCGATGGAGAAGGTGGTAAGAGCGCCGCGGGTCATGAGGAGCTGCTTGCCGATTTCGACGATCTCGATGAGCTTGGTGGGGTTGGAGTCGAGGTCGACCATGTTGCCGGCTTCCTTGGCGGCCTGGGTGCCGGTGTTCATGGCGACGCCGACGTCGGCCTGAGCGAGCGCGGGAGCATCGTTGGTGCCGTCGCCGGTCATAGCGACGAGCTTGCCTTTGCCCTGCTCGCGTTTGATAAGGTCCATTTTGTCTTTGGGCTTGGCTTCGGCGAGGAAGTCGTCGACGCCGGCTTCGCGCGCGATGACAGCAGCGGTGAGGGGATTGTCGCCGGTGATCATGATGCTGCGAATGCCCATGGCGCGCAGGCGGGCGAGGCGGTCTTTGAGGCCGCCTTTGACGATGTCCTTGAGGTGGACGACGCCGAGGGCGGTGGAGTTTTCGGAGACAACCAGCGGCGTACCGCCGTGGCGGGCGATCTCCTCGACGCGGTCGGTGACCTGGCGGGGAAGACTGGAACCCTGCTGTTCGAGATAGTGCGCGATGGCGTCGGCGGAGCCTTTGCGAATTTTGGTGCCGGGGAGATCGACGCCGGACATGCGTGTCTGCGCGCTGAAGGGCACAAATTCGGCGCGCATGCCGCTGAGGTCGCGGCCACGGAGGTTGTATTTCTCCTTGGCGAGCACGACGATGGAGCGGCCTTCGGGGGTTTCATCCGATAAAGACGCGAGCTGGGCGACATCGGCCAGCCGCTCGGTGCTGATGTCGGGGGCGGGTAAGAACTCGGTTGCCTGGCGATTGCCAAGAGTGATGGTGCCGGTTTTGTCGAGCAGCAGAGTGTTGACATCACCGGCGGCTTCGACGGCGCGGCCAGACATGGCGAGGACGTTGTACTGCACAAGGCGATCCATGCCGGCGATGCCAATGGCGGAGAGCAGAGCGCCAATGGTGGTGGGGATGAGGCAGACGAGCAGCGAAACGAGAACGAAGATGGTTTGCGGCGCGTGCGAATAGATAGCGAATGGCTGCAGAGTGGCGACAGCGAGCAGGAAGATGACGGTGAGGCCGGCGAGGAGGATGCTGAGTGCGATTTCGTTGGGAGTTTTCTGGCGCTCGGCGCCTTCGACGAGGGCGATCATGCGGTCGAGGAAGGTTTCGCCGGGGTTGGAGGTGATACGGATCTTGATCCAGTCGGAGAGGACGCGCGTACCGCCGGTGACGGCGGAGCGATCGCCGCCGGCCTCGCGGATAACGGGGGCGGATTCGCCGGTGATGGCAGACTCGTCGACGGAGGCGACGCCCTCGATGACTTCACCGTCACCGGCAATGAACTGGCCCGCCTCAACTTTGATGACGTCGCCGGAGCGAAGCTGAGAGCTGGAGACGGCTTCGACAGAGCCGTCGGAGCGGAAGCGGTAAGCCATGGTTTCGCCTTTGGCTTTGCGCAGCGTATCGGCCTGGGCTTTGCCGCGGCCTTCGGCGATGGCTTCGGCGAAGTTGGCGAAGAGGACAGTAAACCAGAGCCAGAGGGTGATCTGGAGGTCGAAGCCGATGGGCTGATGGCGAATGGCTTCTTCAATGAGCAGAGCGCTGGTGACGACGCTGCCGACCTCCACGACGAACATGACGGGGTTCTTCATCATGAGGCGCGGGTCGAGCTTGGTGAAGGAGTCGACGACAGCCTGACGTACGATTTCGGGATTCCAGAGACTTTGTTTTTTTGCCATGAGGGTTTTCTCGTGTTATGAAAAGAGAGTTCCGTGCTGGAGCAGCAGGTGTTCAAGAATGGGACCAAGGCTAAGCGCGGGGAAGAAAGTCAGCGCGCCGACGATGAGAATGACGCCGGTAAGCAGGATCGTGAACAGCGGAGTATTTACAGGAAAGGTTCCGGGCGACGGCGGAATGCTCTTCTTGCGGGCGAGATTGCCGGCGAGGGCGAGCATGGGAATCATCATGAGAAAACGGCCCACGAGCACGTTGAAGCCGGTGCTGACGTTGTACCAGGGGGTATTGGCGTTGAGCCCCGCGAAAGCTGAGCCATTGTTGCCCGCTGTGGAGACGTAGGCGTAGAGAATTTCCGTAAAGCCGTGGGGGCCATTGTTGGCGAGACTGCTGAGGCCCGCGTGAGACAGGACGGACACGGCGGTGAGGGTAAGAATGACCAGCGGAAAGATGAGTACGTAGAGCATGGTCATCTTCACGTCATAGGATTCGATTTTCTTACCCAGATATTCCGGTGTTCGACCGACCATAAGTCCGGCGATAAACACGGAGAGAACGACATAGATCAACATGCCATAGAGGCCGGAGCCAACGCCGCCAAAGATGATCTCGCCGAGCATGATGTTAATGAGAGGAATCATGCCGCCGAGAGGGGTGAAGGAGTCGTGCATGGAATTGACTGCGCCGCAGCTGGCGTCGGTGGTGATGGTTGCAAAAAGCGCAGAGTGAGCGATGCCGAAGCGAGTCTCTTTCCCCTCCATGTTGCCGCCGGCCTGCAGAGAACTAGTCTGCTGGGCGACGTGGTGGAGGGCGGGGTTGGGCTGCGATTCTGCCCAGTAACAGGCGGCGAATCCTGCGGCAAAAAGGATGGACATACAGGCAAAGACGGCCCAGCCGTGGCCGGGAGATCCGGTCATGCGGCCGAGGGTGACGGTGAGGGCCCCGCCGATGAGAAAGATAAGGAACATCTCAATGAAATTGCTGAAGGGCGTTGGATTCTCGAAGGGATGAGAGCTATTGGCGCTGAAAAAGCCGCCGCCATTGGTGCCGAGTTCCTTGATAACCTCCTGCGAGGCAACGGGTCCCTGAGCGATGGTCTGCGTTTGATGCTCCGGGGTGTGAGCGATGGTGTAAGGATGCAGGTTCTGGATAACTCCCTGGCTGACCAGGGCCAGGGCAAAGACAATGCAGAGAGGTACGAGGATGTAAAGACAGGTGCGGGTAGCGTCGACCCAGAAATTGCCGATGGTTTTCGATTCGCGACGGGCGATGCCACGCACCAGCGCGATGGCGACTGCGATGCCGACGGCGGCGCTGAAAAAGTTGTGATAGGCGAGGCCCGCCATTTGGGTGAAGTAACTCATGGTCACGTCGTTGGAGTAGGCCTGCCAGTTGGTGTTGGTGGTAAAGGAGGCGGCAGTGTTCCAGGCGAGCAGGGCGCCGACGGCGGGCAGGTGCTGTGGGTTCCAGGGCAGGACGTGTTGCAGGCGCTCGATGAGGTAGGTCAGTACGAGCGAGACAAAGCTGAAGATCAGCATGGCCCCGGCATACTCCCGCCAGTTCATTTCCTCGTCGGTGCGGACGCCGGAAGCGCGATAGATAAGATTCTCGATAGGCCGCAGGAAGTGGAGTTCGCCGTTGAACAGGCGAGCCATATAGATTCCCAGCGGGCGTATGCACACGAGAAGAACGATGAAGTAAACGACAAACTGCAGCCAGCCGTTGGCAGTCATTTCAGAATTTCTCCGGGTAAAGCAGGGCTACGACCAGGTAGCCGAACAGAAACACGGTGATGAGGAAGATGATAAGAGTTGAAATGTTCATTGGTTTACCTCAGCTTCTCGCAGGCGTTGACATAGAGGAGCGCGACCCCGAAGAAGACGATGGAGAAAACAATCATCAGAAGGTCAGACATGAGTGGCCTTTCTACCAGGATCCCTGTTTGCCGCCGTACCACCAGACGAGGCCGAGCAGGGCAGTGTCCTGATGGCTCGATGGCGCGGCGGGATTATTGGTGATGAAGTAGAGCTGGTTGCTCCAGTCGCGGCGATATTCGAGGAAAGCGTCGAAGTCATCGCTGAGAGCATATTTGTACGTGCCCGTAGCCTCCTTGAGTGCCTGCGTTCGGTTGCTGAAGAGGCCGCCGCGGTCGGAGAGATACTCTGCGCGCGCGGCCAGAGCGGTGCGGGAAGTGAGCTGATACTGGGCGTAGCCGGCCCCACCATCGACATGGGAAGGCGCGGAGGATTCGCCGGGGGCGGCGTTGGCCCATTCGCGCTCGATAACGTAGTCACCCTCAGCGGCGAGGGTGAACTTTGGCTGGGCCTGCCAGGTGACGTAACTGTCGAAGATGTGCAGCTTGCCGTTGGGAGCGGGGACGAGCGGGGCGAGACATAGACCGGGCTGAACGGGGACGGTGCAATTGGTGGCAGGGACGGTGTCGGGATGCTCCTGGCCGTTGTAGTAGTTGAAGGTCCAGTTCACCGGTTTGACGGGCTGAAGGGCGAAGCCAAACAGCTCATCTTTGTAACCGTTGGTTGGTTCAGACTGGTTGGTGCCGTTAACCATCCAGTAGTTGGCGGTGAATTTATCGTTGAGCTTATAGCTGGTGCGGATGCCGGCGTGATAGAAAGGCAAAAAGTAGAAGTAGAAAGACCGGGTGTAGTTCATCTGGTCCCTGGTGTAGTTGCCTTCGATGCCGAGAGAGCTGGCCCACTTACCGAAGTCGACGTCGATGCCATGACCGGCGGGTACAATGTACGAGCCGTAGGCCTGAAAGATGTTTCGATAAATCTCTGGCCGGGTTTCATTGGCGGGATTGCCCTGCAGCGTTTCAGTGGCCTGGCCGAACTGGAGGTCGACGCGGAAGCCGTAGCGGCGCTGCGCGGTGAGATCGGGATCGAGGTCGAAGATAAAATCCGCCTGGTTGATGCTGAAGACATTGCTGAGCACATCGTAGGCGCGAAGATCGTTGACACGGCCGGTGGGGTCGTTGAAGTTGTACTCGTAGTAGCCATCGAAGTAGTAATTGAGGGTCGCGCCTCCGGGGAGGGTTCCTGGGAGAAGCGGGGTTGTCGGAGACGCAGACGCAGAAGCCGTGACCTGAGCGGGGAGAGCCGAGGACGCGCCGGGGACACGGAGTTCTTCTGAGGCGAGCATGAGAGCGGCTGCGGAGCGCGGTCCCTCCTCGGCGGACGCGGACGATTGGGTTCGCGAGGACGCCGCGCCGGCAAGAAGCAACTGCTGATTCTGCTCCTCAAGTACAGCGACCCGGCGCTCGAGATCGAAGACCAGGCGCCTGAGTTGTTCCACGTCACCGGCGCTGGAAGAGGTTTGTGCCGAGCCGCGCGGGCCGATCAGGAGAAACACGACAGGCAAACACGCGTAGCGAACCAGCAACGGAAAACGATTTGTCATAAGCCCGTCCGAAGCCCCTCCCAGTAGAGGGGCGGTGTCACTAAGGCCGAGATAAAGGTTTCGTAAGGGAGTCATAAAGGAGGCAGCGCGAAAGCGTCGCATAGCTCAAAACTTCACCAGAATCGCGAAAATAATCATCTGCTGGTCGCGGCGCATATCGGCCTGCCAGAGAGCCGGGTAAGCCGGATTCGCGGCACAGGCGCTTTTGGCGGCAGCGATATTCGCCGCATACTCCTGGTCATATTTCAACCAGGGCATGGGCGTGTAGCTAATGCCGGAGTCGGTCGAGGTCGTTCCGTTCGTGCATGTAAAGTCCGCCGGGCTGCCGATCGAAGTGCTGGTGTTGCCACCGGGAGGCGTGGACCCGCCGCGTCCAGCCCAGTAAGGCACATCTGAGTGACGGTAGCCATACTCCGTGCGGAAGGTGATGTACTGGGTGGGCATATAGTCCCAGGTTGCGGTCCCATCTTCGGCGTGGAACGGCTGGCCTGGATCTTCGGGGAAATAGGCGCTGCCGGTAACCGCGGTAGCTCCGTTGATGGGCGGCAGCAGGACAAGATAGCGGCCCGGGTTATCGATCTGGCCGCCACCGAAGGTTAGTCCATACTTATCCTTGTTCATCCAGAAACGGTTGTAGAGCATCCAACCGAGAAAGCTCTGCTTCTGGTAATCAATGGCGGGTGTCGTGGAGGTCGCCGCAGTGAAGACTTTGTGATTGGCCGACCCGGTGCAGGCTACACCGGTGCCGCTTTCGCAGCCGGCATCGCCAGTGAAGGACAAAGCCATGCGGTCGAGTTTGTTGTCAGGCCGGTCGTAGTACTTGAGTTCGAAGCTGTTATCGGTGTGAAAGCGGGTGCGGCCATGGATACCGAAGTCATCCTCGCCATAGCCGTAGTTGTTGGAAATGATGTTGATCCTGGTTATGGGAGTCCACCTGATTTGTCCGCCCATGCCCGGCTTGGTGCCGTAGCGCGCATACGATTGCCAGCCGTTGATGAACCAGGGCTCGATCTTCAGGTGCTGCGTGGGGAATATCTGGCCTCGAATGCCGTTGAAAAACCAGGGGGTGTTGGAGGAGACAAAGGAAGGCTGATAGGCCCAGTTGTCGAAGTTGTAGTAACTGAACAGGCCGATGTAGGACATGAAGATGCCTGCGTCCAGGTTGATTCCATGCCAGTGGTCCCAGTGGTAGCCACCGTAGGCTTCGGCAAGATAGCGATAGGCGTCGTCAAGGTTCCATTGTCC
>JASHPM010000298.1 GCA_030038115.1 Acidobacteriaceae bacterium
CGCGCTCGACCGCTCGCTCCAGCCATGCGCAGGTCTTCTCCGCAAAAGCGGGGTTGTCGATGCCCGTCCAGTCCATCCACGCAATCGTGGCAAACCGCTCCGGATCCGCTGCGCGAAACCTGTCGATTACGCGGAGAGCTTCGTCGCCAGTCTTCATCGTGATGTTGACAATTCGCTCGATTCCACACGCGTTCATCACCTGCAACACATCGGAAGGCGCAAGTGCATCCAGATGGTTGTGGTAGTCGATGGCAGGAAAACGCGGTTTGTCGATCAGATGCACGGGCGTTACCAGCGTGGAGAGCGGCTGGAAGCGGCCAAGCGGCAGGTCGACATGGGCGCGGGCCGTCACCAGCGCAACAAAGGGATCCCGAGGAGGGTCTGCCGAAGAGCTGTCGGCCAGGACTTTTGCTGAGGCCGGGAACCGATGCTCGCGGAGGAACGCAGCCGCCAGTTCTTTATCGCGAAATGCTTCTGTTCCACCAGGCCGCAGCGTTGACAGAGCTGCCGCGATATTTCCGGCCCTTGCGCAAATGTCGGGCGCAAGACCCTGCAGCCACGCGAAGAGAAATCCGGCATTGAAGCTGTCTCCGGCCCCTATCGTATCGACGGCGGCGACTGGCACGGCACCTGCCTCGAATCGCTTGCCTGCTGTTTGAAGGACGCAGCCTCTTCGGCCGCATTTCACGGCCACGCACGGCACCCGCTTCCCCAGCACCGACAGAGCCTCTTCCAGCGTTTCGCGCTGAGCGATCCGGCATGCTTCCGCTTCGTTGGGGAGCAGAATATCGACCAAACCCAGCAGCTCATCAAGGACCCCCGTCCAGCGGCCGTCAGGGTC
This sequence comes from Acidobacteriaceae bacterium, assembly GCA_030038115.1. Classification (GTDB taxonomy): domain Bacteria; phylum Acidobacteriota; class Terriglobia; order Terriglobales; family Acidobacteriaceae; genus Palsa-343. The sequence goes on from JASHPM010000298.1 coordinate 842, forward strand.
GTCATTCGTGTCCAGCGACAGGGTCAGCCCTGCCTTCTTCAGTCTTCGGAACAACGAGGGCAGATCCGGCGCCAGGGAGCGCTGGAGGAACAGAGAAGACACATGAAAGTGGCGAGAACAGGCAAGGTAATCCTCGTCCAGGTCGCGCAACCGCATCTCGCTCATGGTTCCCGGCCAGGTGAGGATCCGCCGTTCATCGCCATGATGCAGGATCAGGGTGACGCCGGTCGTCCGCGCCGTGTCGTACGTCGTCCTGCAGGTATCGACGCCGCTCGCGCGCAAACGATCAAGAGCGAGGCTTCCGAACGCGTCAGTTCCTGCCCGAGTGATGAAGCCGACCTTCGCGCCAAGCACCGCCAGGTTGTGAGCGAGGATCGCGGATGAACTGCCCAGCGTGGCCTCGAATCCGGTCGCCAGCAGTTCCCTCTCCAGGGGCAGATTCTCGGGCAAGCCATAGAGAATCAGATCGAGGTTAATTTCGCCGGCGATCGTGATGTCAAACTTGTCAGACGGGGAACAGGACCGCACGTTGATCAACCACCGGGCAGGATTCGGTATGCTGCACATTCATCATAGGACCGTCAGGTCGGCCGATGCGCAATGTAACCCAGTGAAGGCGGTCAGCCCTGGGCAGGCTGAGCCGGGCCTGACGTCCCAGCGCGATGCCACGCCGGTTGCTGACGATAATGACCTGGCGGCCGGAACGATTGAGGGCGGCGACGGTCGTCTGACTGGATCGCCGGCCGGTAGCGGATAGCCGTGGACTACGAATTTCCCTCAAAATTTGACATTCCACCAGGAAATTCTTACAGTCGAGCATCCGTGCCAATCCCCACAAGTCATTTCTTCGAAAGGGGTCTCACGATGATGTGCACAATTCCGGGGGCGAAGTCCAGGAAATCGACGCAATGCTCAGCCAATCACATACCACACAAGACATTATTTCTGGTCTTTGCCTGCGCGTTTGCGCTTGTCTTCTCCCCGGCCGTCTACGGCCAAGCTCGTGGAAGCTTTTCCGGCAACATCGTTGACAAAAGCGGATCGGTTGTCCCCGGTGCTTCTGTCACCGTCACCGCGCAGAGCACCGGTCTGGTTCGTGCGGTAAAGGCAGACGCGGCCGGACATTACGATGTTCCTTTGCTGCCCGTGGGCACCTACAACGTGCGCGTCGATGCCACCGGCTTCCAGAGCACCGAAACCAAAGATCTGCAGCTTCAGGTTGACGAAGCGCGGGAACTCGACTTTACCCTGGCGCCCGCGACCGTAGTCACAACGGTGAACGTCGCCGGCGCTGCCGTTGCTGTTGAAACAGCCAATCCTTCTCTGGGCCAGGTGATCACGTCGCAGGAAGTGGCGCAGCTGCCCCTGAATGGCCGGGACTTTGTTCAGCTCGCCACGCTGACGGCCGGCGCCACGGCGGAGACCAATCCCAACAGCTTTTTCACTTCCGGAAGCGACAGCGAGGTGGCGGCGCGCGGATCGTATTCGTTGTCGGTGGGCGGCTCCCGGCCCAACAGCACGGACTGGCTGCTGGATGGAGTGGACAACAATGAGCTGACGGCGGGGGGAATCGGCATCTTCTCCTCGATCGACGACATTCAGGAATTCAAGGTTCTGACCTACACCTACTCGGCTGAATTCGGGACGCGCGCCGGACCTACGGTGCTGGTGACCACCAAGTCGGGCACCAATGACTTCCATGGATCGCTCTTCGAGTTTGTCCGCAACACCGACCTCGATGCGAAGGGCGATTTCGACACGACAACCCCGAAATTCAATCTCAACCAGTTTGGCGGTTCGATCGGAGGGCCCATCCGCCGCAACAAGACGTTTTTCTTCGTGGATGGCGAGCAGAAGTATCAGCGCGAAGGTATTACTTTCACCGGACTGCTTCCTTCGGTGCCCATGCGCAGCGGCGACTTCTCCGCCGATCCCTTCGGCAATCAGGTCAGCGGGCTGGCTATCGTGAACCCGAACATGATCGGGGCCTCGACGAACCCGTCTGTCTACCCGAATGTGTATTTTCAGTGCGACGCGTCGGGAAATCCGATCCCGGCCAATGCGGATGGAAGCCAGCCGCAGGGAACGGCCTGCAACAAGATTCCCTCCAACCTGATCAACAGCATCGGACAGGGCCTGATCAACATTTATCCCGCGCCGAACGCCAGCAACGCTGCGCTCGGATACAACTACGTCAACGAGCCAGTCCGGGAGTTGAACGAAACCAAATTCGACACGCGGGTGGACGAGGCGCTGAGCGCATCCGACAACCTGTTCGCGCGGTTCAGCTACGACCAGGCCTTCTCCTTTGTGCCCGGGGGCGCGCCGGGGATGGCCGAAGCCAATCCATTCGGCAGCAATGAGAACCTGATCAACCACGGACGAAACGCCGCCATCGGCTGGAGCCACGTGTTCTCGCCGCGCACGCTCAACCAGGCCAGCCTCGGGTACGATCGCATCTTTGACTACATCGATTCGCTGGATAACTTTACCTGCGCCTCGACCAAGCTGGGAATTCCCAATGCCGATCTGGGATGCTCGGCGAGCGGTTCCCCGATCGCCGGCGGTTCCTACAGTCAGGGTTTGGTTTCCACCGAAGTCTATGGCGGTTATTGGTCGCTCGGCGATCGCGGTTACTCTCCGTTTCAGGGCGGAACGGACATCTTTTCCTTCAAGGATGTTCTCGATCTGATCCGCGGCAAGCATGAAATCCGCACCGGCCTCGATTTCCGCGACAATGAGATGAATGTCGGCACCGAAGCCTTCCAAGACGGCTTCTGGCTCATCGGCAGCGGGGGAAATTTCAGCGGCTACGGCAGCACCCCCGGCAATCCCGAGGCCGATCTTCTGCTCGGCATAACCGGGGGAGCCATTCACGACCAGTCCTACGACGGCGCCATCACGGGCCGGCGCTGGAAGATCTACCGGCCCTTCGTCGAGGATGACTGGCGCGCTACATCGTCGCTCACCCTCAACCTCGGCGTGGCGTGGGACATGACCACTCCCATTACCGAGGTCGACAACCGGATGTCGGACTACATCCCCTCTACGGGACAGCTTCTGATTGCGGGGCAGAACGGAGTGAGCCGTTCGGCGGGCATCAATATGTACTGGGGCGCCTATGAGCCGCGCGTCGGCCTCACCTGGAAAGTTTTGGGCAGCGACAAGACCGTGCTTCGCCTGGGCTTTGGCATCTACCACGATTCGGCGTGGAACCAGGGCGCGCAGGGCCTGTGGCAAAATCCGCCCAACCTGGGCGAGTCCGATGCGTTTACCGGCGCCGGCTGCGCGTTTGCAACGTCATACTGCGCTCTCACGCTCGGTCAAAGCCCCGCGGCCATCAGCCTCTCCAGCGGCTTCGCGCCGCTCCCCACTCCGCAGGATGTGGCCACTTTCACCGGCTCGTACAATTACACGCCGACAAACTTCCAGCCTGGCCGGGTCCACCAATATAACGCGAACGTCGAACGCCAGTTGCCAGGCAATGTTGTGCTCACCGCGGGCTATGCCGGTTCGGTCGGCGGCCATGTGCTGGAGTACGGCAACGACCTCAACACCGACAGCCCCTCGGCTTGCGGTACCGTGTCCGGTTACACGCTCGGATGCCTGGCCAGTGGCGCTCCCTACATCTATCCCTACAACCCTCCGAACTTCAACGCGATCTTCACGCTGGGAGACTTCGGCAAGACCAACTACAATTCGCTGCAGATCAAAGCGGAGACCAAGACCGCGCGCCACGGCCTCTATGCCCTGGTCGCTTACACATACTCCCACACCTACGACAACGGTCTCACCGACGGTTTGGGCTCGGAGCTGAGCGCCCCTTATTTCCCGCTGCCCAACTGGGAAAATCTCGACTGGTCTCTGTCGCAGATCAACCTGGATAACAGCTTCAGCGGCAGCGTCATTTACGATCTGCCCTTCGGCAGGGGAAGGGAGTTCGGTGGAAGCTGGAATGACGCCACGAATGCAGCCCTCGGCAACTGGCAACTCACGCTCATTGAGAGAATCTCTTCGGGGTTCCCCGTTCCCCTCATCGACAGCAACAACCAATCAGGCACTTACTTTGAGAACGGCGGTGACGACAACAATTACAACCGGCCCAATCAGGTTTCAGGCTGCGACGTCTACGCCGCCAATCACAGCCAGCACGAGTGGATCAACTCCGCCTGCTTCGTGGCGCCGCCCGCCGGCGAGCTGGGCGATGCGGCGCGCGTCCCCGTGAGCGGACCGGACTTTGTGAACTCCGACTTCTCGGTGATCAAGGACTTCGCGTTGCCGCGAAGAGAAATGGGTTTGAATTTCCGCGCCGAGTTCTTCAACCTCTTCAATCATCCTCAGTTCGGCGCGCCGATCAGCGATATCAATCAGGCAGGATTCGGTTCGGTGAGTTCAACCGTGAATAACCCGAGGTTGGTACAGCTGGCGCTGAAACTCACCTTCTGAGGTTAGGGGCGGGAATTCGGCACGAAGAGGCCTCTGGTTTGAGGTGGGGACACGGGTTTTGAGGGCGGATCAAGGAAGCGCGCAGGCAGCGCTTAAGCCGTTCGGATCAGGACCAAGGAAATCGACCTCACTCGCGTAGCGGGACCCTGTGTTCATCAGGTCCTCAATGCGATCCCTGGTTTGAATACCGCCCCTTGCTCCGGTACCGGTGCAGTTCAGCGCCGCAGCCGCGCATGCAAAGTCGAGGATCTGTTGGAGCGCCCAGCCCTGCAACAGGCCGTAGATAAACCCGGCGTGGAAAATATCGCCCGCGCCGGTAGTATCGACCGTATTCACCCGATAAGCGGGCCGATAGCAGAATTCCTGGCCGTCCCACGCCAGCACGCCATCGCGACCCAAGGTGGCGGCGGTCAGACGGCAACGGAATTTCTCTCGAATCTTCATCAGCGATTCTTTCAGATCAGAGCATCCAGCGAGCCGGCCAGGAATATCACGGCTGACGATCAGATAATCGACCCTTTCAATAAACCTCTCGACGCCCGGATAGAGCTCATCGAGATCGGCGATCACAGGGATGCGGGCGTCGCGAGCCCAGCCAGCGGCGACGATGGCTGCTTCAGCGTCGTGCCCATCCAGGTGGAGGGCGCGCGCATCCGTAATCCACTCCCGGCGCAGTTCCTCCGGCCGAAGGGAGAGACGCTCATCGCGTTTCCAGAGAACGGTTCTTTCGCCGGAGTCCTCCACCAGAATGAAAGCCTGCTGGCTTGCACATCCCGGAGCTGTGAGGAGCCGGGCTTCCACGCCCGCCCTGCTGAACTCCGCGCGATGAAGTTCCGCGGCACGGTCGTCGCCCAGCTTCCCCACGTACCGCGCGCGCAATCCCCAGAGCTGACAGGCGACCATGGCGCTGGCCACCTGTCCCCCGGGCAAGACCGTGGCAGAGCGAAATTCGACCTTCGATCCGGAATCAGGAAAGCGCGACAGGGGGATGAGCGTGTCCGTGGCGTTCAATCCAACGCCCACAATATCCATCGATGCCAATGTGGTTTTCAACGAAGTAATGTCAATGTAACGGAAGGCGGCGCGATTCCCAAGCTCAATTCCACGTGCACGTTACTTTATGCAAATCGTGTCTTCTTCCACAGCAGCCAGCCGCAACCGGCAAGGATCACCAGGGAGACAACGATCAGTGCAATCGCGAAGGATTGCCTCACCGCTACCCGCGGCACTCGAGCCCAAAACGCAAACCACACGAACACGGCCAGGGCCGCGGCCAGCATCGCATAATCCCACCATCGCCGCCGCTCGGAACCGTCATCGGTTTCCACCCCGTTGTGCGCGCGCAGCGTCCGATCGAACGGGAGCCCGTAGCGATCGCACTCCCGGCGAACCGCGCGCACACACGACGCGGATTCGGCCGCGGACGCTGTCGCTCCGGCAATCAGCATCGCTCCCACGATCATGAGGCCGGATGCGGCCAGCGCCATCAGCCGCGTGGAGCCCCGCACATGCGACAATTCACCGAACACCAGAACTCCCCACGCAAATCCCCACAGCTGATTTGTGTTGGACAGGGGAATGGCGCGGCTGATCCCCACGTACTTTGTTGCGTATTGCTGGAACAGGTCCCCGATCACCCAGCAGAATCCGCCCAGCAGCAGCCACAGCACGGATGGCCGCAGCGCCTGCAGCTCACGCCCCAGGGAATGGAGGCTGCCGGGGAGAATGGCGGCCAGCACCAGCATGGTTCCCACTTCGCCGAAGGTGAAAATGGTGACGAAGGAAAGAGGATTGATCCCGGTGAGATACGCCTTGCGATACGGCACATACATGGTTCCCCACAAGAGCCCCGCCGCGAGTGCAGCCGCTATGCCACGCAGCGCCAGCCCCGGCGTTCCCAGGGCATGAACGGAAAGCATGGAAAGGAGAACCGATCCGATCACGATGGCCGCCGCTCCGCCCAGCACTCTGGCCCAGTTTCTCGGCGAAGCGCCGTCCAGCTCGTGAAACAACGTCCAGCCCCAGAAGATGCCCACCAGGCTGTTCGTGTTCCACAGCGGAAAAGCAATGGACAACCCTACATCGCGAATGGCAAAGATGGTGAGCGTGTTGGCGACGGCCCACAGCGCACCCGCAATCACGGCCCACAGCACCAGGTGAGGCCGCTGGCGCAGGTCGCGCACCACCGCGGTGGTGCCTTTCATCGCAATGGGAAGGGTCCAGCGCGCCAGAAACACGCCCAGTACCATGCAGAAGGAGATGGCAAAGGGTGAATATCCCGAGGCCACCAGCCGAGCCGGTGCTTCGGCCGCGCCCAGCCACGCTCCCGCCGCGATGGCGCAGGTTGTGCCTAAGCCGTATCGCGCATACGGCGGTATCACAGGCTCATCAGAGGAAACGGAAACAGCTGACAACCTGGTTGCAGGACCTGAACTCAATACGTTGCTCCGCCGGCTCGACTGCGCCAGTCCGGGTTGCGGATTTTCCACCCACTGAAGCCGAACTACCAGTAGACCTGACCGGGGAAAACTCCGCGATCAGAATCTTCATAATACGGGGTGACGCTCCTCGAACCGCGGCCTGGTGTACAGATCGGCAGCTATAATCCTGGCTTACGGGAGAAACGGATGCTGCGGGCAATCCTGACGGACAGCCACTTCTGGGTCCCCCTGACAGCTCTGCTGGCCGGGGTCGTCTTACTGATCCATCTGGTCTGATCATCGCCTGCCTTTCGGCCGCAAATTCGAAGCCTATCGATGAACAGGAGCGCGGGATTCAATTGACAGCCACTCAGGCGTGAGTGACTTGTCGATGGGACAGTCACAGCGTGGATTAAACGGAAGCAGCTGTTGCCGTGGACTGGCGGGTTACGAAGGTGGGGCAAACGAGAATGGAACGGTGCGGTTGATCGCCGTCACCCTCAC
>JASHPM010000032.1 GCA_030038115.1 Acidobacteriaceae bacterium
AGCCGCGATGCCGGTTTTCGCGAGCGGGTTGCGAAACAGTACGACCAGATGCGGAAGCAGCCGAACCTTCCCGCGGAGATTGGCGAGGGATACAATCGACTTCCATCGAATTCCGCTCCCCAGGAGTCGATCGAATGCTCGCTGGTCCAGCACGCGGAGGGTTCTTACCCTGGGCGGACCTTTGGCCACGTGATCGACGTTCCTCATTTCGGCAAAATCTATCTGGCGATCGTGCGCCTGCTGGAATCGGATCCGCACCCCAAGACGGGGATTCCCATGAAGACCACGATCAGCCTCACCATGATCAGGACAAAGATGGGCTGCATCGCGGACGGGGAGACCAATGGCCCAACCGCCAAAACAAACGGGACAGGAAAGGGCGGTGGTTAGTCTGGTTCGTGGTTTCTTCTGCTGTCCTGGCCTTATGTACAGGAGATCGGGCACTTTCCGTTGCCGAGCAATTCCATCGCGCGGAACTGATGTTTCAGCATGGTGAGCTGGCTGCCAGCGAGGAGATCGCGACTGAGTTAGCGGACCGATACAGGACTGCCAGTCCGGAGTGGTCGGCGAAATTCAAAATCCTGGCGGCGCAGTCAGCGTCATGGCGCGGGCTGAACGAAAAAGTTCTGGGCATCCTCTCTACCGACCTTCCTGCTTCTGCCGGTGCGGACCTTCCCGTCCGCAGGTTGTCGCTCATGGCCGGCGCAAACGTCTATCTGCATCGATACGACGAGGCAAGACAATACCTGGCGAGGGCCGATGCGCGCTGCTCCGCAATGGACCGAGCGGTGTGCAGCCACGTTCTCGATGCACACTGGGCACTGGCTCTCGAGCAAGGGCGATACGAAGAGGCTCTCCGTTTCTCGCTGCAGGAGCTGGCCGTGGTTCGCAGATTCAGGCAGCCGTTCGACGAAGCCGCGGCTCTGGTTAATCTTGCGGACACGTTTCTCGAGGAAGAACGCTTCGATGAAGCCATTGACTGGCTGAACGCCTCGAATCGCGTTGCCGCACCTTTAGGCGCTGAGGACATCCTTCTGACCAATACCGGAAACCTGGGATGGGCTTACTACAGTCTTGGCGACCGGGACCGGGCGCTGGCATTGTTCCAGGATGCAGAGCGACGCGCAGTTGAGTTAGGAGATACGCACGACACCATCAACTGGCTGACCACGAGCGGCTACGTCTTCCAGGACGGACACGAATGGCCGCGCGCCAGGGATTCTTATCAAAAGGCTCTGCAGCTGGCGAAAAACATCCACGACAGCGAGGAGGTTGTTAGTTCTCTGGAAGACCTGGCCTACGTCTCCATCGATGCGGGCCAACTCGACGATGCCGAGGGCTATCTTCGGCAACTCGATCCACTGATTCGAGCCAGCGGGAATCGCCTGGACGCGCTGGACGTGATGCTCGCCCGGGGCCGCATCGCTGCCGCGCGCCGCCAGGATGGGCAGGCAGAGGCGCTTCTGCGGCAGGTGGAAGCCGATCCGGCCAGCCAGATCACCATGCGCCTGAGCGCGGAACACGAGCTGGCCCGGCTGTTCGAGCAGGAGGGCCGCATCGACGACGCGAAAAAGATGTACACCACGGCGCTGGCTACCTTCGAGTCGGCGCGGGCGCAAATCAAAAACGAAGACTCGAAACTTCCCTACTTCGCGAACGCCACTCCCATCTACGACGACTACATCCGGCTGCTGGTATCCCAGGGAAAAACGGAAGAGGCCCTGGCCGCAGCCGACCAGAGCCGCGCCCGCACGCTGGAACAAGGGCTTGGGGTGGTCAACGGCAGTCCATCGCTTCAATCCGCGTCCTTGCATCCCGGCCTTATCGCCTCCCGAGCCGGCGCAACGCTGCTGTTCTACTGGTTAGGCGAGAAGCAGTCCTGGCTGTGGGCCATCACGCCGCGCAAAACGGCGGTGGTTCCTCTTCCGGCGAAGGGGGAGATCACGCGCATGGTGGAACGCTACCGCCAGGCGCTGCAGGGACCGGAAGACCCGCTGGTGTCCGCCAATGAAGATGGCCGCGCGCTCTACCGTATCCTGGTCGCCCCCGCACAGAGTCTGCTCCCTGCCAACGCGAAAGTCGTCATCCTGTGCGATGGAGCCCTGGGCGAACTCAACTTCGAGACGCTTCTCACCGGCGCCCCGACGCCACATTACTGGATTGAAGACGCGGACATCGTTTCGGCGCCGTCGCTGCTGATGCTCGCCTCTTCGAAGGCGTCACCCGGGGCAGGGGGCAGACTTCTGCTGCTGGGCGACGCCGTCTCGCCGGGTCCCGACTACCCCGAGCTGCCCAATGCCTCGGTTGAAATGCAGGAGATTGGGAAGCATTTCCCTTCCCAGGACGAGACCGTCTTCGCGCGGCAGCGGGCAAATGCCGATGCGTATCTCAACAGCGCGCCGCAGCGCTTTTCCTACATCGACTTCGTCGCGCACGGCGTTGCCAGCCGCAACGATCCGCTCGATTCGGCCATTATTTTGTCGCGCACCTCGGGCGCCGAGGACTCCTTCAAGCTCTACGCCCGCGACATTATGCAGCGACGCATCGATGCGCGCCTCGTCACCATTTCCGCCTGCTACGGCAGCGGATCGCGGACGTATGCGGGCGAAGGCCTGGTGGGTCTTTCCTGGGCGTTCCTGCGCGCCGGCGCTCACAACGTGATCGGCGCGCTGTGGGAAGTGAGCGACGAGTCGGCGCCTCGCCTCATGGACTCGCTCTATCAGGGGCTGCAGGACGGTATGCCGCCGAGCGCCGCCCTGCGCCAGGCGAAGCTGTCGCTGCTGCACAGCCGGGGAGATTTTCGCCGGCCTTTTTACTGGGGAGCATTCCAGCTGTACACCGGACTGTAGATACGGTGGCTCCGCGAATAGCTTCCCGCCCAAATTTGAATTCCGCTCCGCTCCTGATACGGAAGTAGTACTCACGTCACTACTCCCCAGTGCGACATGAGGCGCGGCCGATCAACCGCCATCCGGCATGGATCGCTGGTGGTCTTTCGCCCGCCCCACTCAAGGTCGTCGAGGAGCAGTATGTCCGCAGCAAACACGTTTGTGCTTCGGGTTCCGCTCGATGCTTCGCAGGTGCCGGACTTCACTCCGGACCGGCCCATCCGTGTGCTGGCCTGGAACAAGCAGGGCGCGGCCCAGGAACGTCTCGTCAGCCTGAACCGGCAGGGCAAAGGCGCGGCTTCTTTTGAATTTCAGCTGCCTCCGGATTCGCTGCGCGTTGCGCTGGGACCGGAGTCGGCAACTCCGGCGGACCTGAAGCATCTGCAAACAATTTCCATCGCCGCGCCAGCGTCGGTATGGGGCGCGGCAACCGAGGTCACGCTTCCCGCCATTCATATCTCCTCGTATCACTGGTGGTGGTGGCAGCATTGGCGCCAGACTTTCAGGATCACCGGCCGCCTGCTCAATCCGCATGGCCTTCCCATCGCCGGCGCAACCGTATCCGCCTTCGACATCGATGCCTGGTGGTGGTGGACCGCGCAGGAGCAGGTGGGAGGCGCCACCACCGGCGCGGACGGGTCCTTTTCGATGGACTTTGCTCGTGGCTGCGGCTGGTGGCCGTGGTGGTGGTGGATCACGCGCGACTGGCAGGTGAACGACGCGCTCGTGGACCAGATCACCGGTTTTGTCGGGCGATATTCCCGGTTCGCCGCGGCCATGGCGCCGCCTGCAACCGTCCCCAGCCTCGAGGTGTTCCACTCGCTGCTTGCCTCGAGCCCCCGGCCTGTGCCTCCGGCGTTTTCCAGCAGACTCTTCCAGGCGGGCCAGACCATCGCCAACACGGCCATCGACCCGGCCTCGCTCGAAAGCCTGCGCGAACGGCTGATCGAAATCCTGCCCAGAAACTTCCCGCTCCCTGTCTGGCCGTGGTCATCGTGGTCTCCGTGGGAAGATTGCGGCGCAAATGTCATCTTCAGCGTGACCGAGGAGTACG
>JASHPM010000299.1 GCA_030038115.1 Acidobacteriaceae bacterium
GTTGAAGGTGCCGTCACCGTTGCCCGTGTAAAGCAGGATCGACTCCCCATTCGCGACGGCCAGGTCCATCTTGCCACTGGAAGTGAAGTTCGCCGCAACCACGTTGGGACCCCACTGGGAGGTGGCTGTGGGCGTGGGAAAGGCCAAAGTGGATGACTGCGTAAACGTGCCATTTCCGTTGCCGAGGAGCACGATTCCGCCGGACGTCACGAGATCATTGGCGCCGTTTCCACGCAGGTCGGCGGCGATTAACCCAAAATAAGGATTGGTTCCGGACTGGATGTTGAAGGCGGAGGGTGCTGTGACCTCGACCGACTGCGCGGCGACGAAGGTACCATTGCCGTTGCCCTCGAGAAACGACAACCAATACGTTGTCCCTGTGGTCCCGAACGTCTGGCTGGACGCAACGATGTCCGGTTTTCCATCGCCATTGAAATCGTCGATCACGGCGCTGATGCCGGTTTCGCCGGGGAGAGGGTAGCTCACGGGGGCCTGCAGGGAGCCGTCCGCATTGCCAAGCTCGACATCCAGCGAGGCGGTTCCTCCCGTTACCGTCGAGCTGTTCAGGACCACCAGGTCGGCGATGCCGTCACCGTTCAGGTCGGCTGCATTCACCGCGAGCGGGGCAGCGTCGCTGGGAGTCGTGTAGCCGATGGAAACGGTGTTGGTTCCCGACAGTGGGGTGATCACGGTCCAGATGACCTGATTGCCGGTCATGCCGTTGTAACCGGCCGCGGCTGAGACCAGTTGGGCGGCGGAGGTCATACCCAGAGGAACGGTGGTTCGGGAGGGAACGCCGAGGATCGGGTCGACGCACCCCTGCGGCCATACGCCGCCGGTTGTGGTAAGGCCAGCTTCGCTGTGCAGCACCTGATTGTAATTGGCTGTAGGCGCAGGAATGGTGTAATTGGCCGTTGGCAGGCTGATGGTGTAACTGGCCCAGCCCATGTCGAGGGAACAGTTCGTCTGGCGAAAAAGCCCGACAAGGGTTCCACTGGGAGACGTCAATGCGGTCAGATTGCCGAAAAAGGGCGCCAGGGGCGCTTGCGACGCCGTTGATGCGGTCGTCGCCGCCGCCGCAATCCGCATCAGCCGCCTGGCAATGTCGAGGGCCGAGAGGTCCTTCCACTGGGGATGCCTTTCCGCCTGCCGCTCGCGCAGGATGGCCATGCGCTGAGCGGATGTGAACCGCGGGTACCGTGCCGCTACTGCCAGCAGATCGCTGCGCTGCGCAAGCACCTCCTGCTTTTGCCACAGATTGAACAGGAGAACGGTCCCGATCGCCGCCGTTGCGAAAGTACCGGCAACGAAGTACCAGCTTTTGCAAATCTTCATGGCATGTCTCCGACAAAGGAGCGAAGAAGGGAACCGTCGCATCCGGGTAAACAGTTCGGCCAAAACATCGCGGAATCCCGCACCTGTTCGTCCCGGTGCGCCGTGGGCACGCAGCAGGAGCGAAGTTAAAAAAGAGGTCTTGCGCGGGGGAAGGGGATCGTCAGCGTTTCGAGCAATCCGGAACGCCGACGAGATGAGCCATACTAGGAAGCTTCGTGAAGCAACGTCAAGCCGGAAAACGGAACAAAAGCTGAAATCAGGCCGAAGGTACCGTTTAGTCAACCGGGCAAATCGATTTGGTTACCAAAGGATTTGGGGCAACAGTCCAACGGGTGGTGACTTAGGCCTTTGTTCGGGGTACGATTTCTGCATTGCGGTACTGGAACTTTTTCTGCTTTGGAGCTGCACAGTGAAAATCAATCCAGATTCGATGCGTCCGGACGATCCGGAGGCAAAGAGAGGTTCCGCGCTAACCACCCATTTGACGGTTGTGACCGTGGTCGGCATGGCAGCCATTCGGAGGGGCAACGAGCGCGAGCTCTGGATAGACCCCGTTCCGGAACCGATGAGCGAGCTGAAAACGCTCACGGAGCGAGTGCTGATATTTCTGGATGAGCGGGCCGCATAACGCGAGAATGCCGGCTGGGCGGCACAGCTTGTGAACGAGCTTGCATCAGTGCCTCACGGAGACGCAACCCGCGCCGCTGGAGAGATTTGACCAGACCTGCCAGATCCTGTTCTAAGGGCGCGATGCATATCGCTCGATGAGGTCCGCGACGGCCTCCGGCTGATCCTCGACGACATAGTGCCCGGCACCGGAAATCAGTCCAGTTTCAACATGCGACCACCCGTTGGCACGCAGGCTTTCGGCGATTCCCGGTAACAGCCCGGCAAAGGGAGAATTTTCACCAGCACCGACGAACAACGGCACCGGGTCCGGCTCGCGGTACGACTGGTTGAAACGCGCATTTTCAGGAAACGCACGGTAGATCTCAAACACTGCGTGCAGTTGCGCCAGACTGCCGTAGGCCCTGACATAGTGCGCCTCTTCCTCCGATGTGAATTTGCCGAACTGGAAGAAGTAGCGGAAGTAATCCGCCTGGCGGCCGTCAACAAGTTTCTCGGCCAGCCCCGGGGCCTGCATGAAATGCATGTGCCACATGAAAGGCGCACCCTGGATTTGAGTCCAGCCCTGCATTCCGGGAATCGGCGTGTCGAGGATCATGACTCCGCGCGTGTCAGGCGGAAAACGGCGGGCAAACGCGTAGGCCACGTGTCCACCTATGTCGTGGCCAACTATATAGACGCGCCCGAGCTTCAGCTCCGACACGAGCTGGCGGAGATTCTCCGCCATGCTGGCGGCGTCATATCCGCCGGGCGCCGCTGTGGAATCGCCGATCCCGGGCAGATCGACTGCGATCACGGTGAAGCGTTCCGCCAGCTGGGGCATAATCGCATGGAATTCGTACCAGTCCTGTGGGAAGCCATGGAGCAGAATCAGGGCAGGGCCTTGGCCGCCGCGAACATAATGGAGTCCGGCTCCATTTACCTGGGTCGTTTCGGAGACAAATCCTTTGCCCAAGGCGGCCACCAGTGAATTTGGCTTTATTTGGGCCCGGGCGTGAGGAATCAATGCGATCCCTCCCAGCAGAACGAAGAGGGGCAGGGACATCCGATGGTGCGGACAGGTGTGCATGCACATCTCCGTGCAGTGTAGGCTCCCGTGGAGCTGAACATCGAGAATGCCAGGCTCAAAAATGGGTGAATCATTTGTCTGCATTCTATGGCCCACCGCAACCGCGGCCGATCAATGATTGCCCGACTCGCTCGCTGGGCCCCGTTTGCACCTGAGGGTTGGCTTTGCGCAGGCAATATCGGAATCCCATGGTTGGTACTGACCACATCGCCGTCGGCGGTGATGCGGGGGCGGTCCGGGTCGGGATGGCGGCGCGTGCTTTGTTGCACGCGCGAGCCAAAGTCCGGCGAAGGACGTGCGAGGAGGCTGGATAGGCCGGCGGCGCTGAGGACCTGGCGGATGGGGGGCGGAGCAGGAGAAGGTTGCACGTCCGAGAAGGAGTTTGGCGAAGAGCCCTGCTGCGGGGGAAGCAAGCGCAGGTCCGGGGGTCGATACGTCTGGACGGCTGGGCTGGGGCGGGTTGAGGTGCTATTCGCAGCGCAGGGCGACGATGGGATCGACGCGCATGGCGCGGCGCGCGGGGAAGTACGCCGCGGCGAGCGCAACCAGGGAAAGGAGGAGCGCAACGGCGACAAAGGTGAGCGGGTCGCCGGGATGCACGGCAAAAAGCAACGTGGAGAGATAGCGGGTGAGCAGGAAAGCGGCGGGAATGCCGACCGCGAGACCGAGGGCGACCAGCTTCACCGATTCTGCGATAACGAGGCGCCAGACACTGGCGGGCGTGGCACCGAGGGCCATGCGGGTGCCAATTTCCTGGGTGCGGCGGGAAACAGAAAACGACATGACGCCAAAAATGCCGATGCCGGCGAGCAGAAGCGCGGAGGAACTAAACAATGCCAGGAGCCGGGTGCGGAAGCGAGGTTCGGCGGTGGAGGCATCGACGAGGTTGGGCAGGGTGGCAATATTGGTGACGGGCAGGTTGTTGTCGATGTTGTGGGTCTGGGCGGCAATGGCGGCAGCGACGGCGGAAGGGCTCAAGCCGCTGCGCACGACGACCTCGCCTCCCCAAAGCGGCGCCTGAGCAAAGGGCACGTACATCATGGGGCCGGGATCGCGGCCGAGTGAGTCGTCGCGGATGTCGCCGACGATGCCGACAATCTCGCGAGGCACACTGGGGCTGGGCGGAAAGGCAAAGGTGAGGCGGCGACCGAGCGGGTCCCGATGGGGGAAGTAGCGCCGGGCGAGGGATTGGCTGATGACGGCGACAGCGGGCGCCGACATGGAATCGGAGTCGCTGAAGAAACGGCCGCGGAGCAGAGGGATCTCCATCACCTGAAAATAGCCGGGACTGGCGGTGACGTAATCCGCGGTGTCCGCGGCGCCCTGAGCCTGGGGCGCGTTGCCGGCGATGGCAAAGGGGAGACTGATGGTTCCGTCGGAGAGCGGGAGCGGAGCCATGATGGCGACATCCTCGAAACCGGGCTGGGCCCGGAGACGGCGGAGGAGCTGGTCGCCAAAGGCGGCCCACTGCTGCGACCTGGGATACTGGAACTGGGGCAGCGAAACTTCGGCTTTGACGACGTGCTCGGGCTCAAAACCGGGATTGACGGAGGTGAGCCGCATGAGGCTGCGCATGAGCAATCCGGCGGCGACGAGGAGAATCATGGCGAGCGCGACTTCGGCGACGGCCAGAGCGCCACGCGCGCGCTGCGAGCCTCTTGCCTGGCCGGAGCGGGCGCTTTCGCGCAGATCGGTTTGCGGACGGGAGCCGGCGGCGAACAGCGCAGGAGCCAGGCCGAAGAGCAGGCTGGCGGCCAGGGAGAGCAGCAGGGCAAAGGCGAGGACGAAGCCGTCGACGCGGACGGGATGGAGGCGCGGCAAATCCGGAGGGAGAAGCGGCGCGAGCCCGGAGACGGCGCACCAGGCGAGAAGGACGCCGGCGATGCCTCCTGCGAGGCCGAGGATGGAGCACTCGGTGAGCAGCTGACAGGCGATGCGGCGGCGGTCAGCGCCGAGGGCGATGCGAACCGCCATCTCTTTTTGACGGGCGGTGGCGCGGGATAAGAGCAGGTTGGCGATATTGGCGCAGGCGATCAGCAGCAGGAAGCCAACGGCAGAGAAGAGAATGAGGAGCGGGGATTGCGCGTCACCGACGAGCTCCTGCTGCAGAGGCCTGATGCCGGCGACCCAGCCGTTTTCTACAGGGAATTGTTTTGCCACACCGGCACTCAGCGTGGCGAGGTCGGCCTGCGCCTGGGAAAAAGAAACGCCAGGGCGGAGACGGGCAATGACGGGCATCCAGTGTTCCTGCGGGGGCTGGGTGATCCAGACGCTGAAAAGCGGGTCCTGCAGGAGCGGGATCCAGACCTGATTGGGCTGGCTGACAAAGGGAGTCCGGAAAACGGCGGGCATGACGCCCACCACGGTGAAGGGACGCTGATCGAGGACGATGGAGCGGCCTATGATGGCCGGGTCGCCGCCGAAGCGGCTGCGCCAGAGGTTTTCACTGAGGACCACAACCGGAGCGGCGCCGCGCTGGCCATCGCCGGGCAGCAGGGCGCGGCCGAGCAGCGGTTTGATGCCAAAGAGAGCGAAGAAATCCTGGGTGACGACGACCGTGCTCACTTCGGAGGGCTCACCGTTGCCGGTGAGGGTGAGGGAGTGGCGGGCGAGGCCGGCGATGGCGGTGAAGACGCGATTGCGATCGCGGAGCTCGCTGAACACGGGGTAAGACATGCCAACATCGGAGATGCGCGCCGCAGAGCTGGCTTCGGGCACGAAGACCAGCTGACGGGGGTTCGCGTAGGGCAGGGGCCGCAACAGGACGGCATTGACCACGGAAAAGATGGCGGCGCTCATGCCGATGCCCAGCGCCAGGGTGAGGACAGCGACAGCGGTGAACCCGGGGTTTTTGCGCAGAGTGCGGAGACCAAAGCGAAGATCCTGGGCCAGAGTTTCGACCAGGGTGATGCCGCGTGCGTCCCGGCAGTCTTCCTTGACCTGTTCGAGGCCGCCGAATTCGAGGCGAGCGCGGCGCAAGGCCTGCTCGCGGGTCATGCCGGAGGCGGCGTATTTTTCCACCTGGTGGTCGAGGTGAAAGCGCAATTCGTCGTCGAGCTCGGACTCGACAGCGGTGCGGCGGAAGAGGGAGCGGAGGCGAATGAACAGATCGCTGAACACGCCGGAGCCTCCTAAGCTGTCCCCAGCACCTGAGCAACGGCGGCCGTCATCTTCTCCCAGGCATCCTGGTCGGCTTCAAGGCGCCGCCGGCCGCGGCGAGTGAGCTGGTAATACTTCGCGCGCCGGTTGTTTTCCGATGTTCCCCAGCGAGCCTTGACCCAGCCGCGGCGTTCGAGACGATGGAGGGCTGGGTAGAGGGAACCCTGCTGGATGCGAAGAACGTCACTGGACATTTGGCGGAGCCGCTCGGAGATGGCCCAGCCGTGTTGCGGGGCGAGAGCGAGGGCGCGCAGGATGAGGAGATCCAGAGTGCCCTGCGGAAGGTCGATGTGCGGCATGAGGTGACTCCCCTGCTGCTTCTACAGGAAACGATAGCATGAGTGGAGATGAAGAGCAAAAAGCAGGTTCCCTGGCGCGGCGTGGTGCGGGGGAGGACGGGGCGGCGCTGCGGGGGCGGCGCGTGCTTCGTTGCACGCGCGAGCCAAAGTCCGGCGAAGGACGTGCAGGGAGGCTGGTTGGGCTAGCGCCGTTGAGGACCTGGCGGATGTCGGGCGGAACAGGCGAAGGTTGCACGTCCGAGAAGGAGTTTGGCGAAGAGCCCTGCTGAGGAGGAATTTGGCCTATTCGGCTTGCCGGCTTCGCGGATTCGCTCAGGGTGAACTGCGAGCCCGTGGTGAGGAGAAGCAACCGCGGGGTCCGCAGGTCGACGCGTCCAGACGGTTTACGCGGGAGCGGCGTGGGTGGGGATGGGGGCGCGGCGCTGGTCGCGGCGGTATTTCCAGATACCGAAGAG
>JASHPM010000300.1 GCA_030038115.1 Acidobacteriaceae bacterium
CACGTCGCTGAAGAGCATTCCGCGCGAGCTGATGGAAGCGTGCACCATCAACCGCTTTTCGCGCTGGCAGAGGCTGTTTCAGCTGGAGCTGCCGTTTGGCGCGATCGGACTGGTGTGGAACTCGATCGTCTCGGTGGCCAACGGATGGTTTTTTTTTGATGGTGTGCGAGATGTTCCCGGTGGGCAGCAGGAATTTCCGGCTGCCGGGACTGGGATCGTATCTGCAGACGGCTGCGGCGCACGGCGATTTTGTCGCGGTGACGTGGGGATTGCTCACCATGGTGCTGATCATCGTGATCACCGACCAGCTGCTGTGGCGGCCGCTGATCGCGTGGTCGGACAAATTCAAGTTCGAGACGGTGGAGAGCAGCGATCGGGTCACGTCGCCGGTACTGGACGCGCTGCGAAATTCTAGCGTAGTAGGGATCATCAACCGTTACACATTCCGGCCGATAGCGGAGCGTTTCTATATCGAGATGGCGGCGCGGAGAAAGCGCAGGAAGGCGAAGCCGGTATCGGGCGAACCGCGGAAGGGCTGGACGGCAGCATATTTCATCGCGGCGATGGTGGTGGTGGTGGGAATCGCGGCATTTCATGCGCTGCTGCTGCTGAAGGGGATGCACAGGGCGGAGTTCCTGCATTTGCTCGCGGGAGCGGGGCTGACGCTGGCGCGGGTGAACGCGGCGCTGCTGATCGGTTCGCTGTGGACGATTCCGGTGGGCGTGGCGATTGGTTTCAATCCGCGGCTCTCGCACATTGCGCAGCCGGTGGCGCAGATCGCCGCGTCGTTTCCGGCGACGGCGCTGTTCCCGCTGATTCTGGTGGCACTGATGCGGATCGGAGTAGGCCTGGGCTTTGGATCGGTGGTGCTGATGCTGCTGGCGGCGCAGTGGTACATCCTGTTTAACGTGATTGCCGGTGCGCAGGCGATTCCGTCGGAGCTGCGCGAGGTGGCCGCACTTTTTCGTTTTCAGGATGTGCAGCGCTGGACCACGGTGATCCTGCCGGGAATTTTTCCGTTTCTGATCACGGGGCTGATTACGGCGTCGGGGGGCGCGTGGAACGCGTCGATTGTGGCGGAGTATTTCCAGCTGAAAGGGCGCGCGCTTTCGACACTGGGATTAGGCGCGCAGATCAGCACGGCCAGCGACCAGGCGAATTACCCGGTGCTGCTGGCGGCAACGATGATCATGGCGCTGATGGTGGTGACCATCAATCGGCTGGTGTGGCGGCCGCTCTACCACCTGGCGGAGACGAGATACCGGCTGGAGTAGAGCGGCTGGGAGCACGCAGCGAAGCAGTCAGCGATGCCTTCTCAGCTGGCGCGTCGCGCACCCAGCTGATGCCAGCTCGTTTCCTTCATGTTGACACCGAAATGGGCGGCAGCTTTCTGAATGTTGGCGAAGGCGAGGTCCCGATCCTCGTCCGTGACGCCCTGAACCTGATCGAACCTCGCGATGGCATTGCGAACGTGAGATGCATCTGTCATCGGCTCTTTGCGTGCGCGGGGGAATGCAAAGGAAGAGTCTGGGAGCGAATCGGTCTCAGCAGCAGAGAGTCGATGGTGCATCGCGGAGTCAAAGGGCTTCCATGTTGGGTTCGGCATACCTTCACCTCAATCGGTAGAAATTGAGCCTTTCTTACAACGGCAATGGTAGCGCTAATCGATGAACCCTTCAAAAAAGGGGTGCGGCTCGCGCACGCCCGAGGGGCAGTCTCTTCGCGAATTCTTGAAGTTCGGGGAGTGGGGGGTGCTCAGGGTTGCAGATTCAGCCTGTAGCGGGCGTGTTTGCGCTCGCCGGTGCGGAGGTGGTTGATAACGGGGATTTCTATCGCTCATTTTTATCCCATTTTGTGAGCGATAAGGGTGGGTTCTATCGCTCATGGTTTGAGCTTGGACGATTCGCGGTGTTCCACATCTGCCGGATCGGCTTTTGAGGCACTCGGCGGGGCAAAGACCGAGGCCGGAATTTCACTCACGGTGAGGCGGCGCAGAGTTTGCAGAACTGGGGTGCAGATGGCTGGAGGAGCCTGAGAATCTCTTCGCGTCTTTGCCGAATGGCGGCCGCCTGACGATCGAGCTTGTCAAGGAGTGTGGCAGGCGCGAGGTGAAACTGGTGGACCAGGAAGTCATCGGCGGAAAGCGCGGTCAGGTTGTGAGGCGACAGTGCCGCTTCGGGAAAATGGCGGAGATTGTCTGTGACGATGGTATGGGCATGGGCGTGGATGGCGAGGGCCACGACGTGGCGATCGTCGGGATCGGGAAGGCCCGAGACTCCGTCGATGAGGTCAGGAGGGATGGTTGCCATGGCCTCGGGAAAGGCGGCACGCATGGCCCGCAGCCGGCGCTCGACTTTGTCCGGCGGGTAGCCAAATCGTGGAGCGGCGAGACCTCTACCGACCTCATCCAGAATTTGTTCGCTCCAGACGATGCGAAAAAGTGACGGGTCCTCGGCGAGGCGGAGAATGGTGTCACATATCGGCATGGGCATGAGTACGCACGAATCGGGCACGATGCAATACTCATTGTCCGGGGTTAGGATCATTTACGCCTCTTCCGTAAAGCCCCTCCTCGAATTCAGCCTTGGCGAGGTCGTCCAATAGTGCTTTACGGCCTGCGTCCCGGTTGCTCTTGTATGCCAGGACGTCTCGCGCATAGAGCCTGCGGTGCGTCCCGACCATGTGGTGGGTGATGTTCTTTCGGTCGATCTCCTGGATCAGGAACTGACGGGAGACGCCGAGGAGTTTCGCGGCCTCTACGGTGGTCAACGTCACTTCGCTTTGAAGGATCGTCACCGACTTCCCGTCCTTCAAATCGGCCAGGAGTTGGCACAGAAAGGAATAGAGATTTCCAGGCAAGAGTTGGATCTTGCCGTCGGGGCCGACCAGCTTCGCCTGTGCTGCACGGAGCTTGGAATACAAATCGTGGATGTCTCTCTGGTCCTGCTCAGAGATCGAGATTCCCTCCCCTTCCGCCGCCAGGTTCTCAGTTCCTTCCATTCGCTCCCCCTTCAATGCGCACCATGATGGCCTCAGGTGTCGCAAGTAAAATATTTGCTGCATTTCCAATATACGCTATATATGCTATATTCGCAACATCTGTTTAGATTGGAGCTCGACCATGGTCTTTGTGATTACCTATGACCTCATCACCCCCAACGATCGCCCGGAGGATTACACGCGGGTAATCGCGGCTGTCAAGGACGGATTTGGCACGTGGTGCCATCTCCAGAAATCTGTCTGGTTGGTTGATTCCGCTCTGAGCGCGTCAGAAATCCGCGAGTACCTCAAGCCAAATCTTCGCGGCGAGGACGCACTCTTTGTCGCGCGGTTGCAGGGAAACTGGGCGAGCTGGGCGTTTGGCCAGAGGCGAAACCAGTGGCTCGCCGATAGGTCGTTCTGAAGGTCCATGGGAATCCACCCGGTTACGCCCGTATTAACGACCAACGGTCTCCGGGGACGGAGAATTGGAGAAGGGCTGTGCCAGGCATTGGAGCGTTTGTACCAGCTGCGGACTCCACAGCGGTGAAAACTCTTAGGCAATCGCTGGGGGTGAACGCCCCGGCGCTGCCGGTTGAGGTGCGTCCTGAGCCCTCAGCTCGCGAACTAAACTGCTTTGCGACGGTCAAAGAGAAGATCGTTGCGTCCGGTGGTCGGATGCAGCTGGGATGGGCGGTCTGGCAACACGAGAACCTCTTCGCTGAAGGGGAGTTTCATGCTGTGTACGATCCGGGAGATGGCGGGCCGTGGATCGACCTCACTCCTCATTTTCTCGATGTGCCTCGGATAACATTCGTCAGTGATGCTGGGGCTGCGTATGATTTTGGGTCGACCGACGTCATCGACAACCACCGCGTTGCGCTTGTTCCGGACACTCGTGTGAATGAGGCTCTTCGTCTGTTTTCCGAAAAGACTCGGCTTTTGAACACTATCCCGGGAATCGACGTGACCGCAGATCAAGTTGATCCCGGGCTGATTCTGAAGCTCGGTCTCATTGAGGAGCAGGCGATGGGCCTGCTGGAGTCAGCGCAGTTTTCGCAGCGTACTGGGCGATACGACATGCTCAAGATCGGACGCAATGATCCATGCCCGTGTGGCGGCGGGAAGAAGTTCAAGCGTTGCCACGGATTTGGAACATAGAGGCAGATTCCCCACGCCGCCACATCGTTGAACCGCCTCACGCGCTGGATTCGGCTAAGAGGCGTTTCCAGGTTTTTTGGTTGCGGCGGAAGGATTTCTTTAAGTCTTCGAGGATGCGTTCGAAGTCGGCGTGCTCGCGGAGGCGGTTCCAGGCGGGATTCTTCGAAAACCAGGGATAGTTTTCGTTGCCTAAGTAGATCGCGCGGCGCAGCCAGTGGAGGGCTTCGCTTTCGTCGCCGTCAACGGCGAAATACGTGGCGAGGCGGTAGGCCATCTCGCTGTCGGCTTCGGCGGCG
Source organism: Acidobacteriaceae bacterium (assembly GCA_030038115.1). Lineage (GTDB taxonomy): Bacteria > Acidobacteriota > Terriglobia > Terriglobales > Acidobacteriaceae > Palsa-343. The sequence continues at coordinate 4,437 of JASHPM010000300.1, forward strand.
GCGATGGAGTCTTCGGCGATGAGGGAGGCGGCGCGCTGGCGGTCGCCCATTTGCACATAGCACATGGCGAGGGTGGGGACGGCGATGCGCATGGAGGTGTCATCGCGAATGACGGACTCCAGCATGTCAATGGCCTGATGGAGGTCACCCTGGCGCATGCGCTGGTAGGCGAGCGAGGTGCGGAGGAGCGGATATTTGGGCTCGAGGGTGAGGCCCTTCTGCAGCTCTTCTTCGGCCAGCTCGAGCTGATTTTGATACTGATACACGCGGGCGCGGTGGTTGTAGATGACGGCGGCGCCGGAGGGGTTGAGCATGAGGGCGCGGTGGAACTGGCCGAGGGCATCCTCGTACATGCCGTCGAGGCGGAGGGTGATGCCGGCGACGAGGTGAACGTTCCAGTCGTTGGCGGCGGTGCGGAGGAGGTGCTCGATGCCGTGGCGGGCGGATTCTTTTTCGCCGCGGGAGAGGAGCATGTAGACGCGGTAGAGATTGGCTTCGACGGAGCCGGGGTCGAGCTCGAGGGCGCGGTCGAGGGCTTTGCGGGCGGCCATGACGTGGAGGTGGCCGCCGAATCCGTAGCGGATGTACTGGAGCTGGGCCATGCCGAGGCCGCTCCACGCGGGAGCAAAGGAGGGGTCGCGCTGGGTGACGGCTTCGAAAAGCCGGCGGGCGGCTTCGAGGTCGGCGCGGCTGCCGGTGCGCTGCATGAATCCGGAGAGCAGGGCGCGGGCCTGGAGATATTCCTCGGATAGATCCTCGCCGAGATGCGAGGCGCGGGGCGGAAGCGCCTGATGGTTGGTTCCGGGCTGGAGCTGGCCGCTGCCCTGCAGAGACGCGAAGACTTCGTTGACGATTTCCGTTTGCACGGCGATGAGATCGAAGGACGGCACGCTGATGGCGCCGCCGCCGCGGACGCTTTGGCTGGAGACTTCGAGGAGCTGCCAGTTGAGGTCGAAGCCTTTGTCGGAGCGGAGGAAGCTGCCGGTGAGCACCCAGTCGACGATGAGCTTCTGGCCGATGGCGAGGGGGTCCATGTGGGCGACAGGCAGGTGCATGAGGGCCGAGGAGGGGCGGACGACGAGCGAGGACATGCGGGCGATGCGGGCGGCGATGGCATCGGCGAGGGCGGAACCGTAGAGAGGCGCGACGTCGGTGGCGCCGAGATTCTGGAAAGGGAGAACGAGGATGGTGTTGCGCTCGGCTTTTTCGGTGGAGGATTCGCGGAAGCGCTCGGCGAGCATGGAGAGCAGGCCGGTGTTGCGTTTTTCCTGTTCCGCGGTGGTGGAAGGCGGGAGGACGGCGGCGGCGTCGCCGGGGATGATGCCGGTCTCGAGCTGCAGGGCTTTCATGATGGTCTTGAGGGCTTCGCGGACGTCGGCGGCCGAGGAATAGCGTTCGGCGGGGGTTTTCATGAGGCAGGAAAGGATGACGGAGCTGAGCTCGGGAGGGATGTTGTCGAGGGGTGGCGGGTCGGCGAACTGGATGGCGCGGATGGACTGGAACTCATCGCCATCGGGGCGAGCAAAGGGATGGCGGCCGCTGGAGAGCTCGTAGAGGATGACGCCGAGGGCCCAGAGGTCGGACTGGACGGAGCTGTGGCCGGTGACGAACTGCTCGGGGGCCATGTAAGCGATGGTGCCGCCGCGGGCGGTGTAGTGGGCGATGGGCACCCCAGGTTTGGACCCCACCGCGCCAAATCCGGGCGCGTCGGGGGCCCCCTGTTTGGACCCCACCGCGCCAAATCCGGGCGCGTCGGGGGCCCCCTGTTTCCGGCGCGAAGCTTTGGCGGGGTCGAACTCGGCTTCTTCGGGCGGAAGGCGGCGGGCGAGGCCGAAGTCGAGGATCTTGACGAGGCCGCCGTCGGTGAGCATGACGTTAGCGGGTTTGAGGTCGCGATGGAAGATGCCGAGGGAATGGGCAGCGGAGAGGCCGTCGGCGATCTGGATGCCGACGGAGAGGACGAGCTGGAGGCTCGCCGGGCCTTTGGCGATGAGCTTGTCGAGGGACTGGCCGGGCACGTACTGCATGACGATGAAGGCTTCCTCGCCCTCTTCGCCGACTTCGTAGATGGCGCAGACGTTGGGGTGCTCGATGGCGGAGGCCATGCGGGCTTCGCGGAGGACGGTGGAGCGCATTTGTTCGAGGGTGAGCGCGCCGCGCTTGAGGATTTTGAGGACGACAGGGCGCATGAGCTGGGTGTCGTTGGCGAGGTAGACGACGCCGCTGCCGCCGGTTCCGAGCTTGCGAACCAGCTCATAGTGGGTGATGGTGCGCTTCATGGCGTAGGTTCAGTTTACCGGGGTGAAAACTGCGAGGCTGTGGAATGCGGCGCACGCCAGCCGCGGCGATGGGGCGCGAAATTAGACGGACGATTGGCGCCTGAGATGGATTTCGCGCGGAGGCGACAGCCGGGGCTTAGTCGCCGGCGAGGACTTTGCGGATGCGGATGCCCTGCTTGTTGAGCTCTTCGACGAAGTCCTCGACGCGGACGAGGAAATCCTGGCCGGCACGGACGATGCGGGGCATGGAGTTCCATGCGTCGCGGACGATGTCGGGATTTTCGAGCAGGGCGACGGCAGCGCCGGCGGCGGAAACGGCGAGGGCGGACTTGCGGCGGCCGGTGATGAGCAGCAGCGCGCCGACCACCAGGGAGCCGGCGGCGACGGTGCGGGTCCAGGGAATTTCGGAAAGGCTGGTTTCGAGTTTGCGGGTGATTTTCATGGCTTGCTCTTGGCTGTCCAGGGGAACTGAAATGCGCGGCTGCTCAACTGTCTCTGCGAACACGGTGTCCTTTCAATACTACTTCTGTGGAGCGGAAACTCGGGGGAATCGGTGCGGGGGGATGGCTGGTTCCTGGATTGCGGCCTGCGAGACAGTCTAATCGAGGTCGAATTCGCGGAGCGGTTTGCCGGTGTCGGGGGTCTCCTGGGCTTTCTTCACGGCCTCGGCAAAGCGCTTGTTGAAGACGTCTTCCTTGTTTTTTTCGAGGTCGACGGCCTGGCGGAAGAGGGCTTCCTTGCGCTCTTCGGCTTCGCGCAGGGCGCGGGTGGCCTGGTCGAAGTCCTCGAAAGTGCGTTTGCGGGGGGCGGGGGTATGGGCGACGATGGCGCGGGAGGAAGCGTCGATTTTGAGGATGGCTCCGCAGTCGGGGCAGGTGATGTCGAAGGTCGGGTTGGAGTGGGATTTGGCCATACTGCTGTGTCCAGAGAGGAAGTGTAGCGCAGGAGGGGGTGCAGGGTACAGAGTGCGGCGTCGAGGAAAAGCGGTCAGCGTGCAGCCCTCGGAATTGAAGAGGCGCCGTGTTTCGGAGCGCGCACAATTGGAACGTGTTCTGCGCCACATCCGGCGGGCAAACCCGGTGCTAGCCTGTTGACGGCCTGACGGGTTTGGGCGGGAAGTCCATGGATGACAAGGTTTACGTTTTCGGCCCCTGGCGCTACGACAGCGGACAGCGCGTGCTGTTTCGCGGCGCGGAGCGGGTGGCGCTGTTGCCGAAGGCGGTGGAAATCCTTGCGGTGCTGCTGGAGCAGCATGGGCGGGTCGTGGAGAAGGCGGTTTTGCTGAAGCGCGTTTGGCCCGATACGGTGGTGGAAGAGATCGGCCTGGCGCGGAACGTTTCGCTGCTGCGCAAAGTGCTGGGCGAAACGGTGGATGGGCATGCGTACATTGAAACGGTGCCCAAACGGGGCTACCGCTTCGTAGCCGCGGTCATGGTGGAGGGGGATGGGGACGAGGTTCGGGGAGCGCCGGTTCGGCGGCGGAGGCGCATCGCCTGGATGGTGGGTGCAGCTGTTGCGCTGGTGGCGATCGCGCTGATTTTTAACTGGCAGGTGCGGACTCCGTCGCGCTACGTGGCGCGAACGAGCGATTCGGCCGATCTGGCAGTGGTTCCCTTCGACTGCGTCTCGGGGCAACTGGATGAGACCTGGTGCAGAAGCTTCGGCGAGCTGCTGGTGGCCGACCTGTCGCAGTTGCACGAAGTACACGTGACCTCGCCGGCGACGGTGCGGCGCTTTGAACGGCTGAAGCTGATCGACGCCGGACTGATGGGGCGGATCCTCGCGCTGGACGTGCTGGTGGAGGGCAGCGCCGCGCGGATCGGCGACCGGGTGCGGATCACGGCGCGGCTGGTGGATGTGCATACCGGCAAGGTGATCTGGTCGGACAGCTATGAGCGCCCCGCGGCCAGCGCCGGTGCGGCCCAGCCGGAGATTGCGAGAGCCATTGCGGCGCAGGTGGGAGCCCACCTGGCCATTAACAACCGATTTCGCCTGGATCCACGGTAAACGAAGGAGTGAGCGGCGCGGGTTTTGCGGCGGAGAAAAGTTGCGAAGGTTCTCCGCAGCAATTCGGAAGGAACTCCGAAGCTTCCGCGTGGGTGTTGCGGAGTATTCCTGGATCGCGGGCGAAGCTCGTGAGAAGGAGCATCCATCATGAAACGACTTTGGGGATTCGCGGCGGCCTTGGTGCCGCTGTTGGCGCTGGGTTCGGCGGGTGGGGGGGCGCAGGAACAGACGGCAGCCAACAAGGTGGGCACGTTCGACAAGACGGCGATCGTACTTGCGTATTACCGGTCGGAGCTGTGGGCCGCGACGCTGAGCGCCAAGCGGGCAGAACACAATCAGGCAGTGCAAGCCGGGGACACAGCCAGGGCGAAAGAGCTGGAGCAGTGGGGAGGCACAAGCCAGGAGCTGGCCCATCAGCAACTGTGGGGCAAGGCGCCGATCGACAATATTGTGGAGGCGCTGCAGCCTGCCTTTGCGGAGGTAAAACGCACCGCAGGCGTTGACCAGATCGTAGTTGCGCCCTACGACGGTAAGGCGGCGACGGTGGACGTGACGAATGCACTGCTGGACTGGCTTAAGACGGACGAAACCACGAGGAAGATGATTGTCGACATGCAGAAGTACAACGCCGACCACAAAGACACGGGGCCCGATCCGAAATGAGATGGGGCACCCCCGGCATCATGTCAGAGGTTTGTCGATCGCGGCGCCCCAGATGTCGCC
>JASHPM010000301.1 GCA_030038115.1 Acidobacteriaceae bacterium
GTCCATGCCCTGAGCCTGGAGCATGGTGGCAATCTGATCGTCGGTGAGGGGCTTGCGCGGATCTTCGTCTTCGATCAGCTTTTTGACTTTTCTCTTGAGGAGCATGAGGGGCGTGCCGGCGCCCTCCGGCCCATTGACACCTTCAGAGAAGAAGAAGCGCAGCTCGTAGACACCCTGCGGGGTGTGGACGTATTTGCTGGAGACAGCGCGGCTGACCGTGGAGGGATGGACGCCGATTTCTTCGGCGACCTCCTTGATCATCATGGGCTTGAGGGCGTCGACGCCGCGTTCCAGGAATTCGCCCTGGCGGCGCACGATCGCTTCGCATGTGCGCAGGATGGTGTTCTTGCGCTGCTCGATGTTGCGCATGAGCTGGAGCGCGGAGCGGTAGCGCTCCTTGACGTAGTCCTTAACGTCTTTCTCGGCGCCCTCCTGGGTGAGCAGGCGACGATAGCCCTGGTTCAGCCGGAGCGTAGGCAGGTCTTCTTCGTTCATCACGACGACCCACTCGTCGCCGCGTTTGACAAAGGCCACGTCGGGCTCGATGAGGCGGGCTTCGGTGCGGTTGTAGCGCTGGCCGGGACGCGGGTCGAGGGTGCGGATAAAGTCGATGGCATGCTGGGTCTCCTCGACGGTCCTGGCGAGGGCTTTCGACAGCTCGCGCGGGTCACGCTTCTGGAGCAGGAGCATGTGCGTATCGATGATTTGCCTGGCCAGCTCGAAGATTTGCGGGCGGCTGGCCTCCTCGGGATGGGCTGGTTCCGGTTGGGCGCCGTTGCCGTTGGCGGCGGCGTGCGGGGCGAAGTGGGTTGGGTAGCCGGCGCCCGCGCCGTTGAGGCCGTTTGTCTCTGCCGCGCCATGCGGGGCCGCGGCGGGATGAGGATCGGGGGCCGGTTCCGGCGGGGGCACAACATGCTGCGGGACCTTCGGGACCGGTGCGCCGTTGGCGGGACGGCCGGCAGCCGCGGTTCGGGCAAAGATCAACTCGAATTCCTTCTTCTGGGCCTCGACCTGGGCCAGCAGACACTCACGCAGGTCGCGGGTGCCGACGCCGATGGGGTCGAGCTGGCGGACGACTTCCATGGCGTGGGCCAGATGATGGCGCGCGCGCTCGGCCATGGACGGGGGAAGTTCCGCCACGCGGGTGTAGACATTTTTTGCGGCATCGCCCGAGTCGGGCTCCATCTGCTCGCGCAGATAACCAGCCAGGAGCTCCTCGTCGGTGGCGGTGAGGTAGCCGTCTTCGTTGAGGTTTCCGATGATGTATTCGGCGGCCTCGCGCACCACGGGCGAGAGGTTGAGCGCGCCGAGCTGCCAGAACAGGTGATCGCTGAGGGTAGCGGGCGCGGAGAGGAAATTCTCAATGGAGGGCTTTTCGATTTCCTCGTAATTGCTGGGCGAACGGAAGCCGGGATCGAGATAATCCTGGAAGTAGGAGCCGAAGTCGATCTCGTCGAAAGGATCTTTTTCCTTCTCCTTGACCTCTTCGGTGACGGTTTGCGTCTCGACGGGGCGGTCGCGGTTTTCCTCTTCGCGGGCGACATCGTCGAGGAGGGGAACGTTTTCTTCCATCTCCTCGAGAACGGGATTCTCGGCGATCTCCGCCTGGATCATTTCCTTCAGCTCGAGCTTATTGAGCGCGAGGACGCTGACCATCTGCATCAGACCCGGGGTGAGGATCTGGCGCTGGGCGACCTTGAGACTGAGCTTTGGCTGAAGAAGAACCATAATCCTCTACAAAGGGCCCGTTGATTCAGAGTTTACATCCGCGAACCAGGGGGCGGGAGAGCAATTCCAATGCCGTTTCGTATCTTCAAGGTTCCGCAGGTAATTTTGCGCCCTGGAGCGGTTATCCCAGGGAAAAGCTCTCCCCCAGATAGACGCGCCTGACCTCGGGATCGTTACCCAGTTGCTCCGGTGTTCCATGGCGGAAGATGCGGCCCTCGTTAATGATGTAGGCGCGATCGGTAACGGAAAGCGTCTCGCGAACATTATGGTCGGTAATGAGGACGCCGATGCCACTGGCTTTAAGGTCGAAGATGATTTCCTGGAGTTCGAGTACCGCAATGGGATCGATTCCCGAAAAGGGCTCGTCGAGGAGGATGAATACGGGCTGGATGCAGAGGCAGCGGGCGATTTCGACTCTGCGGCGCTCGCCGCCGGAGAGGGCGTAACCGCGGGTTTTGCGGATGTGGCCGAGGTTGAGCTGCTCGATGAGCTTTTCCGCGCGGGCGCGACGCATCTCGGGGGCGATGGGCTGGACTTCGAGGACGGCGAGGATGTTTTCCTCGACGGTGAGCTTGCGGAAGACGGAGGGCTCCTGCGGGAGGTAACTGATGCCATATTGACGGGCCCGTATATACATGGGGACGCTGGTAATGGATTCGTCATCAAGGAGGATGCGTCCGCCGTCGGGCTGGATGAGGCCGACGATCATGTAGAAGCTGGTGGTTTTGCCGGCGCCGTTGGGACCGAGGAGGCCGACGACTTCGCCCTCGGTGACCTGCACGCTGACGCCGTGCACCACCTGGCGACCGTTGTAGGACTTGCTGATGTCGTCGGTTGAGAGCCTCTTCATGAGCCTGCTACCAGCTTATAGGGTGGACAGCGTCGAGGGCAAAAACGGGGCGGAAAATTATTTTCGGGCGCGCGTTTCGGTCACGGCGCTGGATTTGCCGCCACTGACTTCGACGCTGTCGTCCTGACTATTAAAGAGCAGGGCAGCGCCGGTGGTGGTGCCGTGGACGCGATCCCACAGCTGCGGAGGGGTGGTTGGCGTGCCGGTGAGGAGGTAGTGGCCATCGTCGGCGGTGTAGACAAGCTTCTCGCCGGTTCCTTTGCGGCCGGGCTGAGTGATAACGACGTGACCGGTGGCGACGAGGTGATCGAGCTGAGAGCCCTGACTGGGGGCGGAAGGATTCCGGGCTGGGTTGGCGGGTGGGCTGGAGGAGACCTGGGTTGTTTTGGGATTCGGGGGCGCGGGCTTCAGGAACAGCAGGGCGTCGTCGGCATGGATGGTCTCATCGCTTTGTTCGGCGGTGACGGAGCCGCGGAAGTCGCCCTGGCGGGACTTATCTGAATAGACAACGGTCTGACTGTGCACGCGCACCACGGTCTGCTGGTGCTTCGCGCCCATGGCGGAGGTGAAGTTGGCGTTGACCACGGGCGATGTGCCTGGGCCGTCACCCCAGGCCTTGAGGAGATTCTGATTGCGGTCGATTTCGATGACGGGAGCGAGGAGAGAGTCGGCATCCTGCCAGAGGCGCGCCGGGGCTTGCGGCGTCCCGTAGAAGAAATTCTGATTTGTGGCGTGATCCAGCGTGGCGCGGCCGGCGATGACGTGGACCGGGCCGCTGCCACCGGTAAGTCCGACGGCGGGCGGCGGCGTCGGGGCACCAGCAGAGCCGGGCTTTTGCTGCTGCGTATAGGTCGCCTTGACGTTGCCGCTGGCTGCGGCGTTCTGCGTGTCGCGATGGTAGTCAATCCGCTGGGCGGCAATCTGCATCGACGTGCTGTCGGTGACACGCGGGCTGCCGGTGAGATGCAGGACCTGGTCGGAGGCGTGATATTCGGCGTGCTGCGCCCAGCCTGTCAACGTTGCCGGCTGAGTGGTGGCTCCGGGTTTCTTCGCGGGGGTCTCGGTCAGCACCACGTTGCCGTCCTGCATGGCGGTTTCGAGGGTGGTCTGCATCTTCGGGCCCTGGTTTTTCTCCGCCTTCTTTTGGGCGGGTTTCTCGTTTGCCGCGGTTGGCGCTGCCGGAGGCTGGTTGGGGCGCAGCGGCGCGGGCTCCTCGATGAAGGTGGCGTGCAGCAAGTCGCCGCGGGTGGTGTTGTGGGAGCCGTCTGTCGCAGACTGGACGATCTGCGTGTTCCCGGTCCCATCGAGCTGACGCAGGATGTTACCTTCGGCCAGGGTCGCCAGTAACTGGTCGCCACTGATGCGCGTGGTTTGCTCGGGTCCTTTTGAGGGCAACTGTCGTGACGTGACCACGGGGCTGCCTACGGCGAGCGCCTTGCGCGCTTCGGTCTGATGGCCCGGCGCCGGCGGCGCAAAATCCACATCGACCTTTTCGGCGTGCAACTGCTTCTGAGCGCGGCCGCGCGGATCCTTCGCCAGGCCGACGATGTCCTGTTCGAAGCTGAGGTTCTGGCGGAACTCCGCGTGGTGCAGAGCGGTTTGCGCGTGTCCCGCGACACTGGCGGTGGAAAAGAGCAACGTTCCATTGTCGGCCGAGCCGTGCATGGTTTCGTTCCCGCGCTCTGAGGCAAACTGCACGCCTCCGCCGAGGTCGACCTGAGTGGGCTGGCTCTTTGCATCCATGAAGATTTGTGCGGTTTCGGAATTCACAGTGGCGCCGGTGTCGGTTTGCATGCGCACGTGGCCCCGGGCGTCGACCTTTTCGGT
>JASHPM010000033.1 GCA_030038115.1 Acidobacteriaceae bacterium
CAAGGCCCACGGCCCAGAACGCGACCCACAGAATGTCCAGCGCCATCGCAGCCAGAATGAGCCAGCCTGCATGGATTTCCGGAGCCAGCGGCTTCACCGCCAGCCCTACCGCTGCATGCGCGATGCTGGCCATGGGAGAATTCCCTCCTTCCGCGTGCCCTCACGTTTTCGGGAAGCGGCCTGATTCTACGCGCAAACCGCCGCGCAGCGCTGTGACGCGCGCGTTAATTCGCTTGGCAAATATCCCCTGACGTAAGGCATACCGAGGCTGCCGCGACAAGGTAAAGCGTCCGGGCTGTGTCACCCGAGGTAAACGACATGGCCCTTTGGAAAACAGGGAAATCCTATGGATTAGGCGTGCACGGGTCGAGAATTGTCACTCCGGGCGGCTGGGCGTTCATCGGTTTTCTGTTGAGTATTTCTGTCTTGATTTTCTCCGATGGGGGAACCCACTCCAATCCGCGCGTGCCAAGCGTAATAACGACCAGATTAGGGTCCTTGGGATGTCGGGTCACGTTGCTCATGTTAGGCCCGACAAAATTCGCCACCATCGCTTTTACCAAGGCCTGGCAGCCTGGTTCTGGTAGCGGTACGCCGGTAAGTCCGTTTGCGTGGTCAACATATACCTCAGTGAACTCAGCATCCTCAATCGAAATGTGTTGCCAGATCGTCATCTTCCATTTGGCGTCCACTAACGCAGTCAGTAACTGTTGCATAAGAACGTTAGAATCAGTGTCCGGAAACCACCGAATCGTAAAGGCTGTTCCGGGGTACGGTTTGGTGGCCTCCGTGATCGATTTCATATCGATGATGCGGGGCTGTGTGAATTTTTGGATTTGCGCTAGCTGTTTTTGGGCCAATGAAATATCCCTTTCAGCGGCCTCTGCCTCATCCTTTGCGCGGTCCGCCTTTTGTTTGGCAGATTCGGCTATATCAGATGCGTTCTGCGCAAGATCACGGGCATCAGACGCCTTTTTGAATGCGCTTTCCGCCTTCACGTCAAGAGAGCCTATCACCCGCTCTGACAAAGTGTCGTTTCTCTCGCCATATATGTATCCGGCTATCTCGAACACTACTGCGACACCGAAACAACACAAGCCGATTTTCTCTAGGATTCTGGCGCGCTCGTGGTCTCTGTCATCGGCAAGATGCGACCAGATATCGAACACTACAAGCAACGCAAAATACGCGATTGCCCAGAGCTCCAGATGGCTGTGCGCATACCTGACTGAATCCAAAGAATCCCAGTCGGGAATCGAGATAGCGAAGGGCATTCTGTTCGCCTTTGCGCTTATCGGGGCGTTTATTGCGCGCCTGTTGCGCCACAGAAACAAATGGGCTAAGCGGAGTGGGGAGGGGGCGTACGATAATGTTAGCAGGCGTTGATATGCGGCGATCTACGAAACTCACAAAAAAACAAAAGCGCGCGGGCAATAGAAAACTCCTGATCCCCTCTGCGGAGATTCAGGGGTTGATGCAGCCAATCACGCGCGAAGACTTTGAAAAAATCGTGGCTCGTGCTACTCCGCCCTCGCCAACCTGAGACAGAAGAGAAGCAAACATCGGCTCATTAGCCGGCCTGCGGCTATATCTGAAGGAATACTCATTCAGATAGCTCTGGAAATACTTTTGGCTGACCGCGCGGTAGACGCCGCCGATCCCACGCTCCACCAGACTCCAAAATCGCTCAACGTTTGCGTGTGAATGTCGCCCATGGCGTAGATCCCAGCGTTGTGATTGATCCGTCGACGGTTGTAGCCCTTCGCGGCCAGCCGCAATGGTAAGCATTGAAGCCGTCTGTGCCGACCGTGGACTCAGGCAGGATGCGCTCCTCTGCGACGCCGCGCAGCGTCTCCCGCGTCACGCCGTCCGCCACCACCGCCAGCACGCGGCCTTGCCTGTGCGCTCCACGATCCCGACGACAACGGCTGTGTTGCCCGGCCATTTCGCGCTCTTGATACCCGCCACGGCGATCCTCTCAAAGCCCTCATCCCCGCTGACCGTCTTTTCCCCCATCGCCTCTCAGCCGGCCAGCGTTTCGCCGTCGGCCCTTCGCTCGCTGCGGGCGACTGGCTCCCGGCTGCGCACTCCTATACCCTGTTCCTTCATGCTCTTCTCCGCGGCCACCCGATCTTTCTCCACGTGCGCCCAGACCCTCGCCCTTTTCTTCGTCAAAAATGACCTGCGCCACTACCTCCGCACCCACTACGGCGACCACACCTTCCAGAACCTCTACCACTGGCAGCTCTTCTCCTTCGACACCCTCCTGCTCACCCCTTATTTCGCCGTCATGATCGTCCTCTCCATCTACGGCCTGCACCGCTACAAGCTGGTCTGGCAGTACTACCACTACCGCAAAAACGCCACCCGCGAGCCTCCCCGGCATTTCGCCCAGCTTCCCCGCGTTACCATCCAGCTCCCCATCTTCAACGAGCAGTTCGTCATCGACCGCCTCATCGAGTCCGTCTGCCGCATCGACTACCCCCGCGACCTGCTCCAGATCCAGGTCCTCGACGACTCCACCGACGAGACCAAAGAAGTCGCCCAGCTCATCGTCGACCGTTATCGCTCGCTCGGCCACCCCATCGTCTACATCCATCGCTCCGATCGCTCCGGATTCAAAGCCGGCGCGCTCCAGGAAGGCCTCAAAACCGCCACCGGCGAATTCATCGCCATCTTCGACGCCGACTTTGTCCCCCCTCCCAACTGGCTCATGCGCGTCATCCACCACTTCGCCGAGCCCGACATCGGCATGGTCCAGACCCGCTGGTCCCATCTCAACCGCGACTACAGCTTCCTCACCCAGGTCGAAGCCATCCTCCTCGACGGCCACTTCGTCCTCGAGCACGGCGCCCGCTCCCGCGCCAGCCTCTTCTTCAACTTCAACGGAACCGCCGGCATGTGGCGCCGCTGCGTCATCGACGAGGCTGGCGGCTGGCAGCACGACACCCTCACCGAGGACACCGACCTCAGCTACCGCGCCCAGATCCTCGGCTGGAAGTTCAAATACCTCCAGGGCGTCGCCTGTCCCGCCGAGGTCCCCATCGAGATGACCGCCTTCAAAACCCAGCAGCAGCGCTGGGCCAAAGGCCTCATCCAGACCGCCAGAAAAATCCTGCCTCCCGTCTTCCGCTCCAGCGCCCCCTTTCGCGCCAAAGTCGAAGCCTGGTATCACCTCACCGCCAACATCAGCTATCCGCTCATGATTGTCCTCTCCGTCCTCCTCATGCCCGCCATGATCATCCGCTTCTATCAGGGCTGGTGGGAGATGCTCTACATCGACTTCCCCCTCTTTCTCGCCTCCACCTTCTCCATCTCCTCCTTCTATCTCGTCTCCCAGAAGGAGCTTCACCCCCGCCGCTGGTACGGCACCTTCCTCTATCTCCCCTTTCTCATGGCGCTTGGCATCGGACTTACCATCACGAACTCCATCGCCGTCATGGAAGCGCTCTTCGGCATCCAGAGCGCCTTCAAGCGTACCCCTAAATACCGCGTGCAGAAGCGCGGCGAAAAATCCCGAGGCGCCTCGAAGTACCGTAAGCGGCTCGGCCTCATTCCCTTTCTGGAATTGTTAGTCGGCGGATACTTCGCCCTCTGCATCTGGTACGCCGTTTCCAACGAAAACTACTTCACCGTCCCCTTCCTGCTGCTCTTTGTCGTCGGCTACTGGTACACCGGCCTGCTCTCGCTCCTCCAGGGACGCTTCGAACGCTGGCGTTCCGGCGCCAACCTCGACGACGCCTCCCCCAAACCCTTCCCCGTCGGCGTCTGACGCACGACTCCGAAGGAATCTCGATGCACCACGGAACCTCCGGCGCTCTCCTGGTCGCTCTCTATATCGCGCTGACCCTGATGCCTGTTGCAATCGTCGTCTTCGCATGGCGCGGATGGATTCTCACGACAGCACCCTCGACCTGGCGCAAGTGGGTTGCTCTGGCAGCTCTGTTAGTGGAGAGTATTGCCGCTCTCGCGATGCCCGTTGTCATGCTCGTCCTGACGACCCACTCCTGGGCTCGGTGGATCGACAGAATCGAGATAGACGCCATGGGGTACGCCACGACCACCGGGATGGCGGCGTCCGTGCTCGCGATTCCCCTCGCCGCCTTTGCATGGGGCAGAATCCGCTGGTTGGCCCTGCCTGCATGTCTGCTCACGCTGGCACTGTGCATCATGGCCGGCATGGCGATGTCTTACTGACTAAAAAGCCCCACCGTCCGCCCATAACCAAAGTAACCCGCGCCCTAACCCCCCAGCCAGGTTCACCCCATAGCAAGAAGCGAGCGCTTTCTGCCATCCCATCGTCAAGATAAATGATCCTCCCCGAACTCCGAAGTACCGTATCCAGCCCATTTTGGGAAAGTACAGCTCAGCCCAGCTCTCGCCCTGGCTCACCTCCTGACCACCAGCCCGCGCACGCCAACGCCCTGTTTTGCAGGGGCACAGCTTCAGCTGTGCCGTCAACGCCGCGAACGAATCCGGCTTCAGCCGCTGAGGGACGTTTTTCTCGTAAATCGCAGACGCCGCACATTTGCCTCCTGCGCAGCAGAACAGACCCTGCCCAGAGCGAACGGAGGAATCGCCAGAACCTGTGAATCCGCGTGCTACCATGACGTGGCAAAATCAGCCCCAGGAGGGAACGAAGATGCCCGAGCCATCAAAAACCCTCGCTGACGATCCGCTTCGTGGCCGACGCCCAACCAGTCACGAGCGTATGGCGGGACTCGCCTGGGATGCGTCCTACCAGGACGGCCCTGCGCCCTGGGATATTGGCCACCCGCAGCCGGCCATCGCGCGCCTGGCATCCGCGGGCGGATTCGCCGGAACCGTGCTCGATGCGGGCTGCGGCACCGGCGAGCACGCTCTTCTCATCGCCTCCCTCGGATCGCCGGTTCTCGGCGTCGACGTCGCTCAGACGGCACTCGCCATGGCCCGCGAGAAGGCCGCCCGCAGGAAGGCTCAGGACCCGGTAATCGAGGTTGAGTTCGCTCTTGCCGACGCGCTCCATCTGGAGCGTTTGGGCCGCACCTTTCAGACCGTGCTCGACTGCGGACTCTTCCACACCTTCGACAGCGACGAGCGGTCGGCATACGTGGCCAGTCTTGCGTCGGTGACCGAGCACGATGGAACCCTGTATGTGTTGTGCTTCAGTGACGGCGCTCCCGATACCGGCCCCCACCCCATCCGTCAGGAAGAGCTGCGAGCGGCGTTCAACCCCGCCAGTGGATGGCATATCGCCGCCCTCTCACCCGACCGGATTCACACTCGATTCCACGCCCACGGCGCGCCCGCCTGGTTCGCGACCGTCAAACGGCTCTAGAGCCCGATCTGCCGATCGACAGAGTCTGATCCTTGCTGGCACTCGGAATCCGCGTGGATCGGCCCACCCCCCGCCCCATCCTCCCCATGATCCGTCCAATTCCGAACAATAGCTGCCGATTGCGGACAGTCGTCTCCTGATCGAAAGCCCAAAACCTACGTGTTTTGTTGCAGATCGACGACCCGGGACTGGCACCTTACGTGCACCTTACATCAACCGCTACTCCACACCAAACAGGATCACCAGCGATGGGAACGGTCCGTGCGGGAGATTGGTGCGCAGGGGAGAGGCAGCCATGCTGACAGACGTGAGGGTAACGATTCGGCAGTTGCGGAAGTCGCCGGGGTTTGCGATCACGGCGATCCTGACCCTGGCGTTGGGCATCGGCGCCAACGCCATCGTCTTCAGCGTGCTGAACGCGATCGTTCTGCATCCCCTCAACGTCCCGCGCTCGCAAAGCCTCTACATGGTGCAGCGAATCTGGCAGGACTGGCCCGGACCATCGCCGTCGCAGTCCTATCCCGACTACCTCGAGCTGCGCGAGCGCAATCACAGCTTCGAGTCGATGACCACCTACTCCATCACTGGCGGGGTTGGGCTGGATACGGGCGGAGGCAACCCGTCGGTGGTCTGGCCGTATCTGGTGGGTGGCAATTATTTCGACACCGTGGGCATCCAGCCGTACCTGGGCCGTTTCTTTCACGCCTCCGACGAGCACGGCGACAACAGTCTCCCGTACATCGTGTTGACTTACGACTTTTGGGAGAGCCATTTTCAGGGTGATCCGTCGGCCGTGGGGCGGATGGTTCAGGTGAATCACCATCCCTACACGATTCTGGGGGTCACGCCGCCGGGTTTCCGCGGCACCGAGCTGTTTTTCTCCCCGGCCTTCTTTGTTCCCATGATCGATATACCGCAGGTCGTAACGGACTGGAACCCGCTGCATGAACGGGGCTGGCGTTTCGCCTGGATCGTTGGACATCTGAAGCCGGGCGTGACTCCCGAGCAGGCCACCGCGGATCTGAACACGATTGCGGCGTCGCTCCAGAAGCAGTACCCGAAGGACGACTCAGGCCTGAAGTTCAGCCTGGCGAAACCGGGGCTGGTGGGCGATGCGCTGGGGCGCCCCGCGCGCGCCTTCATGCTGGGAATGATGCTGCTGGCTGGGCTGATCCTGTTGGCCGCCTGCGCCAACCTGGGCAGCCTGTTTGCCGCCCGCGCGGGCGATCGCTCCCGGGAGATCGCGGTGCGCATGGCGCTGGGCTCGCGGCGCGGCCTTGTCGTGCGCCAGCTGTTGACCGAAGCCGTGCTGATAGCGCTGGCCGGAGGCGCGCTGGGGATGTTCGGCGGCGTGGCGATCCTGCGCTGGCTGAGCGCGTGGAATCCCATCCCCGCCATTCCCATCAACGTGCCGGTGAATCCGGATGCGACGGTGTACGCGGTGGCGCTGCTGCTGGCGCTGGCCAGCGGGTTCCTCTTCGGCATGGTGCCGGTGCGCCAGGTGCTGCGCTCCGATCCCTGGCAGATCATCCGCTCCGGATCGACAGGGCTGCCCGGGATGCGCAAATTCACGGCGCGCGACCTGCTGCTGGCGGTGCAGATTTCCATCTGTGCGGTGCTGGTCACGTCGTCGCTGGTGGCGGTGCGCGGACTGGTGAAGTCCCTGCGCAGCAATTTCGGCTTTGACCCGCAAAACAAGATCCTGGCGCAGGCAGACCTCGGCATGGCGGGCATCACCGGCGACCAGCGCCAGGTGGCGGAGCAGAAAATGCTGACCGCGGTTGCGGCGATTCCGGGCGTGACGGCGGTGGGCTACGCGGATCGTCTGCCCCTCAGCGTGGGCGGCAACGATTCGTGCGTCTATCACGACAGCGACACCGATTTCCGCGATACCAACTGCCGCGCCGACGCCCAGCAATTCAACATATCGCCGGACTACCTCCGGGCCACCGGCACCACCATGCTCGCGGGACGAGGTTTCACCCTGCATGATGCCAAGGACGCGCCCATGGTTGCCGTCGTCAATCGCGAGTTCGCGCGGAAGATGTTCGGGTCGGTGGAGAAAGCCGTCGGCAGCTACTACAAGATCTGGCAAGGCACGCGCGTCGAGGTGGTGGGCGTGGTGGAGGACGGCAAATACGAATCGCTCACCGAAGGTCAGCAGCCTGCGATGTTCTATTCCTTCCTGCAGCAGCCATCGGGGGAATTGTGGCTGGTGGTGCATTCCCGGCGCGACCCGGAAGAGACGGCGGCGGCTCTGCGCGAAACCCTGCGCGGCCTGAATCCGGGCCTCCCCGTCAAGGTTGAGACCTGGGACCGGGAGCTGGACTGGGTGCTGTTCCCGGCGCGCGTAGCCACGGTGGCGCTGGGGGTGCTGGGCCTGCTGGGCGCCATGCTGGCCATCACCGGCATCTTCGGCATGGCCTCCTATGTGGTCAGCAAGCGCATGCGCGAGCTGGGCATCCGCATGGCGCTGGGCGCGGACCAGCGCAAGATCCTCACTGCCGCGCTGGGCCGGTCGCTGCGCCTGCTCACCATCGGTTCGGTGTGCGGCATGATCCTGGGATTACTGGCCACGAAGCTGCTCTCCTACATCGTCTACCAGGCGACGCCGAAAGACCCCTGGGTGCTGGGCGGCGTGATTCTCACCATGCTGGGCCTGGGGCTCATCGCTTCGTGGATTCCCGCGCAGCGCGCGCTGGCCGTCGATCCCATGATCCTGCTGCGCGACGAGTAGGGGGAAACACAACACCATCGTCAGGGCAAATATCCAGCGCCAACAACCACTAAGCACCGGCCAGGTTCACCCCACAGCAAGTAGAGGACGCTTCCTGCCATCCCATCGTCAACCATAAATGCCCTTGCTGCATGCCCGAAGTACCCTCCCCGGCCCATTTTGGGAACGGAAGCCAGTCACCAGCTCCCC
Source organism: Acidobacteriaceae bacterium (assembly GCA_030038115.1). Taxonomy (GTDB): domain Bacteria; phylum Acidobacteriota; class Terriglobia; order Terriglobales; family Acidobacteriaceae; genus Palsa-343. Next base: position 8,244 of record JASHPM010000033.1, read on the forward strand.
GCTCCCTGCTCCAGCTCCCACCTTCCACCTTCCACCTTCCCGCTCCCCGCTCCCAGCTTCCCGCTCCCCGCTTCCTGCTTCCACCTTCCTGCTTCCTGCTTCCAGGCAGGGTGGCCCAGGTCTGGCTCGCCAGACCACGTGACAGTCAGGGCAGGGGGCCCAAGCCCCGGCCCGGCAGAGGACTCAGGGTGCCCCGTATCTGCCCGGTTTTGGCAGATGCGGGATTCCACGATCCCACCCCCCGATTCTCTCCCTACCAAGAACCTCGGCGGCTAATCCAGATCACCTTGAATCTGCACTACCACGTCACCGACGGGCTCGGCACCCGGCGGCTCCAGACCGACCCCTGGGCTGGCCGGAAGAAACATGCAACAGCCAGCTCTTCGCCGATCAGCCCAACTGTTCTGTGCTAGCCAACGAACGTGTGGACACAACCGCTATGCATCGGCCAGGTTCACCCCACAGCAAGTAGTGGACGCTTCCTGCCATCCCATCGTCAACCATAAATGCCCTTGCTCCATGTCCGAAGTACCCTCCCCGGCCCATTTTGGGAACGGAGCCAGTCACCAGCTCCCCGCTTCCTGCTTCCCGCTTCCCGCTTCCTGCTTCCACCTTCCTGCTTCCACCTTCCTGCTTCCTGCTTCCACCTTCCAGCTTCCAGCTCCCAGCTTCCCGCTCCCCGCTCCCCGCTTCCACCCTCCAGCTTCCCGCTCCCGGCTCCCAGCTCCCAGCTCCCAGCTCCCTGCTTGTCAAGTTTCCACCACTTACCCAAAGTAACTGCCGCTGATTCCG
>JASHPM010000034.1 GCA_030038115.1 Acidobacteriaceae bacterium
TGCGGTCAGACCGGCTCGCCCGCCCCGGCCAGGTTCACCCCACCCCCCGTTGCGCTCCAGCCAGGTTCACCCCACCTTCCCATGTTCCCGGCCAGATCCACCCACCCGCCGCCCCCCAGCGAGGTTCACCCCACAGCAAGAAGTGGAAGCCTCCGGCCCTCCGATCGTCAACGACAAACGCCCCCCTCCCCGTCTCCGAAGTACCGTTACCAACCCATTTTGGAAACGGCATCTTCTCCACCGCTGTTCACCGTCGTGTCGGCGTTCAGCCCGTCCATTTCTTCCGCAGCTGCGATTGCCCAGGTGATCGTTTTCAGCAGGGATTGTCAGCGCGGCGAAGGACCGTAGGTCCATGACTCTCCCGTGGTACGCCATCCCACCAATAGTCTCCCCGCACGTGATCTCCGTCACATTCTTCGCATCGGGCCGTCAGGCATCATCCTTTGAACACGGTGCGCCCGTTGGGGGGCTTCATGGATGAATGGAATCGCAACGCGGTAACGCGTCTGCTGGCGGATGCTGAGCGAGCCCTGGCGCTCGTCAGCATCGAGGACGTTCGCGGCAGCCGGGAAATTGCTCGAAGCACCCTCGCCCGGGCAGGTCAAAGCTATCACCATCTGCTGCGGCGGAGCCGGCCGCTCACCATGACCGGCGGCCAGAACGCCGCCCTTCATAACACCCTGGCCCACCTCCAGGCCGTACTTCGCTTTTTCGGCCAGCCGGTCTGACCGCTAATCCTCTTCGATCTCGAATCGCCGGCCGCGCGTCGGCCGTGCCCCCCGCCGCCCAGCACCTCCACCTTGCGCCCGCACGCGGCATCTCCAGCTCCATACCCCGGCCAGCCCCACCCAACCTCGCCATACCCCGGCCAGGTTCACCCCACAGCAAGAAGTGGAAGCCTCCGGTTCTCCGATCGTCAACGACAAACGCCCCTTGCCCCGGTTCTGAAGTACCGTTACCAACCCATTTTGGGAACGCATCGTCTCCGCCGCTGTGCACCGCTGTGCACCCGCTTTGCGGCGCTCTCTCCGCCCGAATTTCCACCCCAAATCACCAAAACCTCCCCAACCCTCCCAATGTGGAAAAACTGTCAAGAGGGGCACCCAAAAACCGAAGTAATGACCGTTGACTTATCACGACTTATACGCCAACTTACGCAAAGAAAGTTGGCCTTCTAATTCTCCGCGTCTGGTATTCTGAACTGGTAACTATCCCTTCAGAACAAGTGGGGGCTTTAGGGAAATGTCCGTTTTTTGCCCACTAAAAGTTGCAGTTTAGGGAATACCCTCGGATAATGGCGACGCTATGGTCGCGCGAGTAATCCAACCACCTCTAATTCCGCTAAATCGTCCTCCCGCATTCATCTCGTTTTCGGCTGAAATAAACCCGAATACGATTGAGCTGCTATTGGCGACAGCCGCTAATTTTGTGGGGCAGGGCCATCAAGAGCTTCATCTGCTTCTGTCTACGCCGGGAGGATCGGTAATGCATGGGATCACCGCCTACAACGTTTTGCGGGGGTTGCCGGTGGACTTGGTAACCCACAACGTGGGCAACGTGGACTCAATTGGAACCGTCGTATATCTCGCCGGCGCGCGACGGTACGCCTGCCCCCAGGCGACGTTTATGCTGCACGGTGTTGCCTCCGGGACTCCGGGGCCAGCGCAACTTTTCGAGAAAAATCTTGCGGAGCGCTTAGCGTCTGTCCAAGCTGATCAGGCACGAATTGCCGATATCTACAGAGAACGCGCGGGCATCGCTCCAGAAGAATCGGAGCGGTATTTCCTCGGAGAGTCCACTATCGGGGCTCCAGATGCCCTGCGCCGCGGCATTGTTCATGAGCTGCGCGACGTCCAGATTCCCGCAGGCAGTCCCGTATTTCAACTGGTATTCAAACGGCAATGAGCTGTGCAAGTTCGCATCCATATAGGTACCCAGCCTGCCTTTGAGCATACACGGTACAGAATCGGCGGGTTGCGGTCAACTTCCTATCCCCCGCTCGTTCGCCCCTCCCTCTTCGGTAACCAGGCAAGTCCCAAAACGGGATTGGTTCTTTTGAGATGCGAATCAGCGTTACAGCGGAGAGGGGACCGCTAAAAGATTGGGAGTTTTGCCTGTTTCGGCTTCGGCAATCGGATCACCCGTGCGCCCTTTTTTCGATAGAGTCTGATCTGCGTAATATATGACTCTGCGCTCAAACGCATGAGAAATGGGCGCCGACGCCGCGACAGCTCGCGATTAATCTCCGCAAGGGCAGAGATGATTCTCGGTCCCCATCGCAAAGGACCATCGGTATTATTCGTCAATAGGAGCACGGCGATTTTCGCGTTGTAAATTTCCGCCGCAAACGAGTACTCCAAATCTCCGTCTGCCGTGAGCAGGATACGTTTGCGCTTGCCACAGTCCGCGATGATTTCGGGGTCAAGCACGTTTTGTCGGTGCGCGCCATATTCCTCGTTATGCGTGATGACGGTGAAACGCGCCGGACGCAGAATGGCCGCCAGCTTTTCCGATCCGAGATTTCGGTCAAGGAAAAAGACATCGGAACTACATGGCGTATTCGGCGATCGCTTGCTCAATATCAGTGGACTGTAAGCCGAAATCCTGCGCCAGCTCTGGAACCGTCTCCCCTGATTCCTTGCGGGAGGCGAGGACTGCGACCATGATTCCTGTCCCTTTAACTACCGGCTTCCCAGAAGAGAGCTTAGGATTTATCGCTATATGTTCAGATTTCATTGGAGAGAACTGGGTGGGCATCCCGAATTTATCCCGCTCTATCCTATGTAAGTACGCTTCAAGCAGAGTGCGCATTGCGAGTTGTCCATGACGCGTGGCATTTATAGTCTGCCCCAAGTGCGAAACAAACACGTCAGGGCCGGAAGTTTCGAACTCATGACTGAGGAGCGGATGCGGGCCGGCAAACTGCTGACGGATGTACTCAATCGCTCGGCGCACGTTTTCGAGGGGCACATCGCGATCACGAGTCGCCCGGAGAATGTGAGCTTCGGCGAGGTTGTAGAACGAGAGCAAATTGAGCGTAACGTCGGCTGGTTGAATGACGGGAGGATATTGGCGAATCCTACCCGCGCGGTTCTTTCGCTTGTACCCGGATACCCAGTCCTTCATTGTCGTCAGCGGAATACGCAGGTACCGGGCTGCTTCCTCAATGCTGTATCGAGGATGCTCCCGCACATCACCGCCCAGCCGAAGTACCTTTCTGCGTGCCATGTCGAATTCTATTCTCTGCCGCTGACGCTCCATCGCGGTAGCCCTCCCCGTGGTACACTCCGAGTAGGGCTACCGGACGGGAGATTTTTTCCCGCCCGAAAACTTATATGCCATCAGGATCAAAGAGCGCCACAAAAATCTCGGGGCTGCCACCTCAAGAGTTCACGCGCTCAAAGTTCCACTCGCTACTTCGCAAGGCGATCAATTCGCCTTATCAGCCACCTGTTCCAAGAGCGAAACGAACATCGGCTGATTCAAGTCCCGCCGGTTGTACCGAAAAGCGTACTCGTCAAGGTAAGACTGAAGGTACTTCCGGCTAACAGAGTGATAGACCCCTCCGATACCCCTCTTTACTAAGCTCCAAAATCCCTCAATCGATTGTGTGTGGGCATCGCCCATAACGTACACGTTCTGTTGGTGCTGGACGCGCCTGTGAGCGTAGCCATGAGCCTCCAGATTCATCCACTCATACACGGGGTACTCATCGGTGTAGACCGTGCTGGACGGTAGTACGCACTCCTTGATGATCGGGAACAGAGTCTTCGCTTTCACATCAGGCGTGACCCGAGCGATGACGCGACCACCGCGTTCAACCATGCCGAAGACGGGAGTCTTTGGAGACTCCTTACCGGGGCGTCCGCTATCCACGCGCTTATGGAAGTGCTTGTTCTTGTCCTTGCCGCCTACGTACATCTCGTCGGCTTCGACTGAGTACCCCTCCAGTCTGATGTCCTCCGCCATCAGGGTCCGAATCTGTCTGAACATACGCCACGCGGTTTTGTACGTGACGCCCGTCTCGCGCTGAATTTGTTTCGCGGAGATGCCGCAGCGCGTCGATCCCATCAGGTACATCGCGTGGAACCACGTCCGCAGAGATGTGGTGGACTTCTCGAAGATCGATCCAGCCATTGGGTAGATGTGATTCCCGCAGTGGTCGCAGGCGAACGCCTTGCGGCCTGTGACAGGGTAGTGCTTGCGCTCTGCTTTGCACTTTTCGCACGTGGTCCGGCAATCGGGCCAGCGCTGCTCTGCGATGAAACGGAGGCAGGCGTCATCGTTCGGGAACTCAGTGTCGAAGTCCTTGAACGTGTACCGCTGGTATCCGGGGATGGTCTGTTTTCTCTTTGTGCTACGCTCTTTCATGGCAAAAACAGTTTGCCACATCTTCTACTTGTTGTCAAGGGATAATTACCTCTGAACTTATAGAGTAAAAAAAGAAAAAGCCTCGCTTTCACGCGGGGCTTTTTCTTTTGCTGATTCGGACATGGGCCGGACTGGGGGATCCGGCCATTTTTGCGGAGGGTCTGCCGGGAGGGCAGGCCCTTCGCCTTTTTCCCCGCATCGCCCTCCACCGTCTTTCGCGAACCCCCGGGGGCCCCATGTCCTTTGGTGTGGACATGAAAGGCCGCTGAACCCTGCGCCCTCGTTTTCCTGAACGCTGAACGCTGAACCCTGAAAGGCCGCTGAACCCTGCACCCTCGTTTTCCTGAACCCTGAACGCTGAACCCTGAAAGGCCGCTAAACCCTGCACCCTCGTTTTCCTGAACCCTGAACGCTGAACCCTGACCGCTGAACGCTGAACCCTGACCGCTGACCGGCTCCCAGCTCCGAGCTCCGAGCTCCCAGCTCCCAGCTCCCAGCTCCAAGCTCCCAGCTACTGGCTACTCGCTCCTCGCTCCGAGCTCCCAGCTACCGGCTCCCAACCACCACCTCCTCGAAAGGAAACCCATGCTCGACACGCAACCGTCCTCTCCCGCAGCTCCAAAAACCGCAGCTCCAAAAACCGCAGCTCCAAAAGCCGAAGCTCCAAAAACCGCAGCCACCACCACCGCTCCCGATGAAAACCGCCGCTGCCGCTACCTCACCGTCCGCGGTCTCCAGTGCGACTCCACCGCCCTGCGCGGCCACAACTTCTGCCACACCCACTCCAACTTCCGTCACCCCGAGCTGCCCCCCAAAGGTTCCAAAATCGTCATGCCCCTTCTCGAAGACCACTCCTCCATCCAGCTCGTCCTCTCCCAGATCGCCCATGGCCTTCTCTCCGGCGCCATCGACAAGGACACCGCCTGCGCCCTCGCCTACACCTGTCAGGTCGCCACCTGCACCCTGCCCCGCCCCGTCGCCCCGCGCTCCAAACCCACTGTCCAACCCACGCCCCCCCAGCAGCCGGTCGCCGAAGTCACCGTCTCGCCCGACGGCGAACCCCTCGGTCCCGACGAGCCGTACCGCCCCCCCGACGGCGCCCCGCCCACCTGGTCCTTCGACAAATTTCTCCTCGACCAGCACTGCCAGCTCCTCAACCTGCCCCCCGTCACCCGCCCTGAAGACCTTCCCCCCTCCGGCTGGCTCACCGAAGAGGAAATGAAGGAGCGCAAGCGCGACCCCCAGGGCTTCTTTGACGACCTGCACGAGAACATCCGCAACGTCCACCAGCAGGCAGATCTGCTCGGCCTCCTGCCGCCCATCGAAACCCGCCCCTGCGCCTTCTCCCAGTGCAGCGGCCCCGGCAGCCCGAAACCCTGCACCGACTGCAAACGCGAACTCAGGGAACACGCCGAACGCCTCGAGCTCAAAGCCTCCGGCCCCGACCCCGCCACCCTCAACACCCTCAACGCCTCCTCCGAACCCGCTAACGTTGCAGTTCCGAACGCCGATCGCGGAACGCCGAGCGCCGAATGGGGAACGCCGAACGCCGTTCTCCTCCCAGCTCCCGGCTCCTCCCTCCCGGCTCCCGGCTCCACCCTGGCTATCAAACTCGATAACATCCCCAACCCCCTCATTCCAAACACCCGCATACCCCGCTCCCAGCCAGGGGGTACACCCTCGCGTCGCCCACGATGCTCGGGAAAACCCCACCTCCGCTCCTCCGAACCGCTCCCTCTTCTCTCCTTCGACGAACGCTCCACCCGCTACTTCGCCCATGCCTCACGAACCCGAGGTCGGCTCGGAAATTGTCCTCAACCCCGCTGACCCCTCAACGCCCCTCCGCCCCATTTTTCATGGAACCTTCCTGCAAAGTCGTCCGTCCAAGTCGAGTGCAGCGGAAAACTTAATTTCGACTGTGAAGGGAAAGGACAACTCTCATGCTTGCGGACCTTGGTCATTTTTCTGCTTTGGGTGCGAATGTTGAGAACTCGAATCGGCTTTCTACAAAGATGTTGGGCCAGCTAACACTGTGTGCCGCCGCGCTGGCCATGCTCCTCGCGGCCGGTTGCGGCGGTGGTGGCACGTCGACCACCGGAACAGGCCCCGTGCAGGGCGAAAACTCGCTGGTCACGGTCGTGGGATCGAGCACGGCCAACGATCAAATCACGCGCTTCACCGTGCAGCTGACCAGCCTGGTGCTCACCAATAAGGCCGGAACCAGCGTGTCCCTCATCTCTGCGCCGCAGCAGGTGGAGTTTATGCACCTCAACGGCAACGCGGAGCCCATCGTGACGGTCAGTGTGCCGCAGGATGTCTATACCTCGGCCACCGCAACGGTGCAGTCGGCGACTTTGGTCTGCGCAGCGCAGCTTTCCGGCACGGACACCATAGCCGAATACGGCGCGAACGATAACAAGGCGACGGTGCAGCTGCCGCAGCCGCTCACGGTGGACGGAACAACCACTGCGCTGTCGCTCCAGCTGCTGGTGTCGCAGTCGGCCAGCTTCCCGTCCACCTGCTACACCACCACGCCTCCGCCCATCTCGGTCACGCCCACGTTCAACCTGACCGCGATGACCGTCTCCGCGCAGCCCACCAGCGCAACCAACGGAAGGATGACCGCGCTCGAAGGACTGGTCCAGGCCGTTAGCGGTGCGAACACCTTTACCGTGACCGCGGCAGACAGCGTGCCGAACGGCGGCACATCGAACCCCACCATCTGGCGCCTCAGCACCAGCGGAACCACGCTCTTTCAGGGAACCGG
>JASHPM010000302.1 GCA_030038115.1 Acidobacteriaceae bacterium
CTGCCGGTGGGGCTGGGCGCGACAGCGAGGACAACGGGCGGACCGAGTCTGACGCTGCGCCGGACGCTGCTGATGACGGAGCCGGATCCGGTGCTGGATGCGCAGATTTTCACGGTGGGAACGTGGCAGCGGCTGGTGATGCTGGAGCCGGAGCGGATTGTGACCTACGTGAGGAATGCAACTGCGCTGGCGCCGGCCGGAACCGCGGCGGCGAGCTGGGTTGAGGATCAGCGATTCGCGATCACGCATACGCGGCCCTATCCGCGGGATGTGCGGGGAGAGCTGGTGGCGGCGCAGGACCATCTGTTCGAGGCGTATTTGCCCGGGGTCGAGTGCAGCGGGACGAACACGGGGGCGCAACTAACGGTTGCGTGCGCGGACAGCGACGACCCATGGCCCATCGGGGGGCCAATTCCCGGGCCTGCCGGGGCGACGCAGCGGGCGTTCTACAACTCGATGCGGGACTATTTCACCGGGGTATTAGCGCCGGGATTGGGGATGGAGGTCGCTCCGTTTTATCAGGCGTCGGACATTCCGCGTCCGACGGGAACGGCGATGCTGCTGAACGGCGTGGACGGCAGGTTGATGCTGATCGAAAGCAATGTGCTGAAGCCGGTGAGCGGGACGAATGACTGGGGCAGCGATTTCGCGGTGATCCGGTCGGAGTGCGGATCGGGGGTGCAGATGCTGGTGTCGGGCACGGGCGCGGCGGCAGAGGGGGACAGCCTGCGCGCGTATGAGATTGCCGGACGCGAGGCTGTCGCGGTGAGCGCTTCGCTGCCGGTCGATGGCGTGGTGATGGCGATCCACGCGGCCACGGATGGGTCGAGTGCGACGGTGGTCGTACGCCGGGCTGCGCCGGCGCGGTACGAGGTCTGGAATGGGTCGGCGATTTGTAACTAGCGCTGTGCTTTTATGCGCGGCGCTTTCCGCGTGCGCGCGGACACGGCCTCACTATGGCGGGACGGTGCGGATTGAGACGCAGGGCGATGCGTGGCAGCCGGATGGGATCGCGCGCCGGCTGGTGCTGGATACGCTGACGACGGCGGGCGATGCGGGCGTGCAACCGGCGCTGGCGGTGCGCTGGGAGTCGCAGGATGCGGATCATCGCTGGGAGTTCTGGATTCGGCCGGGGGTTCATTTTCAGAATGGAGAGGCGTTGACGTCCGACGCGGTCGCCGCGGCGCTGGATGCAGCGTGTGCGCACGAGGGAGCGGGCTGTCCGTGGAGCGCGGTGCACGGAGCCGGACCATCGGTTGTCTTCACGAGTGACGCGCCGGCACCGGATCTGCCGGAGCTGCTGGCGCAGACGCAATTTGCGATCGCGCAGCAGGATGCGTCGGGCGCGGTGATCGGGACGGGGCCGTTCCGCGTGACGGGCTATGCGAATGGCGCGCTGACGCTGACGGCGAACGACGATTGCTGGTCGGGCCGGCCGTTCGTCGATGAGGTGGACGTGGCCACGCGCCGGACCATTCGCGATCAATGGCTGGACCTGAGCGTGGGGAGGGCGGACATTGTCGAAGTTCCTCCGGAGCTGCTGCGCCAGGCAGAGCAGCAGCACCTGAACGTGCTGGTGTCGCGACCGGTGGATTTGCTGGCGCTGACAATTGCGCCGAATGGCAGCTTCGCCAGCCGGGAGATGCGGCAGGCGGCGGCGCTGGCGGTGGATCGGACGGCGCTGTACAACGTGATTTTCGAAAAGCAGGGTGAGGTAACGGCCAGTTTGCTGCCGCAGGAATTGAGCGGATATGCTTTCCTGTTCCCGGTGGATCGCGATCTGGATCGGGCGCGGGCGCTGCGCGGCGGGGCGAGCGTGCCGACGGTCACGCTGAGTGCGGAGGATACGGGTGCGACGATGCAACTGGCCGCGGAGCGGCTGGCTCTGAATCTGCATGAGGCAGGATTCAACGTACAGGTGGCGCCGCCGGGTTCGCGGCAGACAGCGGTGCTTGCGCTGCGAAAGGTGCATCTGGAAGCGACCACTCCGCAGGCGGCGCTGGACGAGATGCTGGCGCGATTCGGGCAGAATGGTACCGTGACAGGCACAGATGCGGCGTCGCTGTGGCAGACGGAGCGAGGAGTTCTGGACCAGGAGGCGATTGTGCCGCTGCTGTGGCTGCCGCGCGCGTGGGCCGCGGGCGAGAGGGTGAGAGATTTGCGGCTGGCGGCGGACGGCGAACCTCTGCTGGCAGACGCGTCGCTGGAGGGCGCGAAGTGACTCTCCGGCAAAAGATGCTGCTGATGCTGGCGCTGACGGTGATGGGCGTGGTGGCAGCGGTGGGATGGACGGGTTCGGTCCGGGTGCGCCACGTTTTCGAGGCGATGGACCAGCAACAGACGGATATGCTGGTGGGGCAGTTCCAGCGGGAATTCAATCAGCGCGCCACGGATACGGCGGCGGCGATGGACCGGATGGCCGCCAGCGATGTGCTGCGGCGCATCGCGTTCGATTTGAGCAACGGCGGCGATGCGGCCCAGTATCTGACGGTGGCTTTGCCGCTGGCGCAGGAATATCGGCTGGATTATCTGGAACTGGCGGCGCACGACGGCAGCATCATCTCGTCGCTGCAGTGGACGGCGCGGTTTGGGTACAAGGAGCCGGCGATCAGCGCGGCGGGGAAGCCCGCGTTTTTGAAGGAAGAAGATTTACCGGATGGCACGTCGCAGATCGGGTTGTTCGCGGTGCGGCAGGTGACGGGGTCCGATCCAGCGGTGTATGTGGCAGGCGGCCGGCAGCTCGATGCGGATTTTCTGAAGGACTTTTCTGTGCCGGCGGGGACGCAGCTGCTGATCTACCGGAATGTTTCAGGTCCATTCGACGCGCATAACTTTGCGGGAGCAGCGCAGGACGTGGAAACCGCGGATCACTACCGCGCGCTGGTGGACGACGCGCGGACGAACGCAAGCGACGCCGAGGGCGTAGTGTATCTGACGAAGCGGCGCGAAGACAGCATGAGTGTGACGGCGATTCCGCTGAAGGGCATGCAGGGCGATGTGCTGGCCGTGCTGGTGGTGGCAAATTCGCGGCGCGGCATGGTGGAGGTGCAGCAGCACATTCGCGATATAACGTATGGGATCGCGGGACTGGGCATTATCTTTGCGGTGCTGGCGAGCCTGTGGATCGCCGCACGAATTTCGCGGCCGATTGAAGAGCTGGCGCGGGCGGCGGGTCAGGTGGCGGCGGGAGACTGGGAGACACGGGTCGAGATTCGATCGCTCGACGAAGTGGGCGCGCTGGCGCGCAGCTTCAACAACATGGTGCGACAGCTGGCGGAGCAGCGCGACCGGCTGGTGCAGACGGAACGCGTGGCGGCGTGGCGGGAACTGGCGCGGCGGCTGGCCCACGAACTGAAGAATCCGCTGATGCCGCTGCAGATCACCGTGGAAAACATGGTGCGCGCGAAGAAGCTGCCGAAGAAGCAGTTCGATGAAGTGTTTGCGGAGAGCGCGGCAACGCTGCAGGCGGAAATTGAAAACCTGAAGACGATTGTGGGACGCTTCAGCGATTTTTCGAAGCTGCCCAAACCGCAGGCGGTGGAGATGGATGCGCGCGAGACGGTGCGGCGCGTGGTGAAGCTGTATGGGCCGGCGCTGGAAGAGAAGCACATTGAGCTGGGAACAGCGATCAGCGCGGAGCCGCTGCCGATTCTGGGCGACTCCGAGCTGCTGCATCGGGCGCTTTCGAACCTGGTGCTGAACGCGATGGACGCGATGCCAGAGGGCGGGACGCTGACCGTCTCCGCGGTGCGGGCCAAGGAGATGGCGCGCATCTCGGTTGCCGACACCGGCGCCGGGCTAACGCCGGAGGAGTGCGAGCGGCTGTTCACTCCGTATTACACGACGAAACAGCATGGAACCGGGCTGGGGCTGGCCATTGTGCAGTCGGTGATCGCCGATCACAACGGGACGATTGCCGTGGAGAGCGTGGAGGGCGGCGGGGCGCGGTTTGTGATCGGGCTGCCGCTGGTGGAAAGCGCATGAGCAAGGCCGACATTTTGATTGTCGATGACGAGGCGAACACGCTGGCATCGCTGGCGCGCGCGTTTCGGCTGGCCGGACACGAAGCGACGGTTTGCGATAACGCAGCGAAGGCGCTGGAGCTGTCGAAGTCGCGGCCGTTCGATTTAATTCTGTCGGACGTGGTAATGCCGGGGCGCGATGGGCTGGCACTGCTGGAGGATCTGAAGGCGAGCGGAGTGGCGGCGCCGGTGGTGATGATGTCGGGGCAGGCGCACATCGAAATGGCAGTGAAGGCGACGCGGCTGGGGGCGATGGATTTTCTGGAGAAGCCGCTGTCGACGGACAAGCTGCTGCTGACGGTGGAGAACGCGCTGAGGCTGAAGCGGCTGGAAACGGAGAACCTGGAGCTGCGGCGGCGCGTGGGCAAGCACGAGCTGGTGTGGACGGGCGAGGCGATGCGACGAGTGATGGCGCAGATCGATCGCGTGGCGGCCAGCGAGTCGCGCGTGTGCATTTACGGCGAGACCGGAACCGGGAAGGAGCTGGTGGCGCGCACGCTGCACGAGAAGAGCGCACGGGCGGCGGGGCCGTTTGTGACGCTGAACTGCGCGGCGATTCCTGCGGAGCTGATCGAGAGCGAGTTGTTTGGGCACGAGAAGGGTTCGTTCACCGGAGCGGCGCAGCGGCACATCGGGAAATTCGAGCAGGCGCATCATGGAACGCTTTTCCTGGACGAGATTGGCGACATGCCGCTGGCGATGCAAACGCGGCTGCTGCGGGTGCTGGAGGGTTCGGAAGTAGAGCGCATCGGCGGCGACAAGCCGGTGGCGGTGGATGTGCGGGTGGTGGTAGCAACGCACCGGAATCTCGAGGAGATGGTGGAGGCGGGGAGTTTTCGGCGGGATTTGTATCATCGCGTGGTGGTATTTCCGATCACGCTGCCGTCGCTGCGGGCGCGGAGGGAGGATATTCCGGCGCTGGTGGAGTATTTTGTGCGGCAGGTGTGCGCGCAAAACGGATGGAAAGCGGCGCCGTTTACGCCCGAGGCGGTCGAGGCGCTGCGGGAGTACCCGTGGCCGGGGAACATTCGCGAGCTGCGGAATGCGGTGGAACGGTTATTGCTGCTGGCGGGGGACACGGTGGATGTCGCGACGGTGGAGCTGGCGCTGCCGCACAGGGCGGGGTCGTCCGGCGCGGTAGTCGTTGGCGCGAACGCCGCAGGAGCGGGTGGCGCTTTGGCGGAGCGGGTGGCGGAGTTCGAGCGGGCGACGTTATTGGC
>JASHPM010000303.1 GCA_030038115.1 Acidobacteriaceae bacterium
CGCCAATGCCGCCCAGGCTCGCGCGTAGTTCGGATCTCTGCCCGTCGCTTTGTTCAGCAAGCCGATGGCTTTCTCCAGCGAGTTATGCGTCCGCGTCGTGGCGAAGAACTTCGCCTTCATGAAATCGCTGTAAGCCTCGGCATCGTTGGTGTCGCCGGCGGTAGATCTCAGCGCGCTCGATGCGCGTTGCGGAGACAAGGTTTTTGCGAGCTGTTCGGCAATCGCGTCTTCGGTGCGGATCATTTCGGCGCTGCTGGCGGTGAATGTGCCGGACCAGCGATTCGCGCCCGTCGCCCCGTCCAGCAGATGGACCGAAACCACGCTCCGATTCGCCGCTTCATGGACCTCGCCCGTCACCAGCGCCTGAACCTCGAGCTTCCTGCCCGCCAGTCCTGGATCCGCCTGCAGCCCGACGACCGACCGGACGGTTGCGGAGGATCGCACCTTCAGCTGGGGCAGTGTGCTCAGCCGATCTGCGACCGTGTCGGCCAGCTCCAGTCCCAGATATTGGCCCTCCAGATCGTCGCTCGCCGCGGTGAAGGGCAGAACCGCGACCGTACGGATCGGCGCCGCCGCGGCCTCCCGGCTTCGAGCAACCTGGCGCCGGTGCAGCGCGAGCCCGCCGAAAACCAGCACAGCTGCGACACCGGCAATCAGCGACGCCATCAGCATCGCCCTCGCGGCTGGCGATAGGCGCCGCGCCTCAGTCGCAAAACTCGCGGAATCTTCTTTCCCTGTGAATGGTCGCGCCGCGGACGCGTTTGAAACATCCTGGCTTGGGGAAAAGGGAAGCGCATCCTCACCAGCTCCCTCCACTGTCAGCGGCTGAGCCCCAGAGGACGGTTGCGGCAACTCGACGAACGGCCCAATGTAGCGATAACCGAGTCCCCAGCGGGTCTCGATCAGCTCCGATTCAGAATCGCCCAGAGCCTTGCGGATGCTGCCAATCGCTTTGCTGAGGCTCTGGTCATACACTTCTTTCCCATCCCAGAAACGGTCCAGCAACTCTCTGCGATGGACCATCCGATGGCGATTTTCAATCAGATATAGGAGGACAAGGTACGGCTTCCGCTGCAGGAAGACGGTGCGCGTTCCTATGGTTATGACTTGTTTTTCGACGTCGAGTTGAGCAGCGCCGAGGCCAAACATGGCGGATAAATCCCCACGTCCGTGCGCTTCAGTATACCGGGGAAAGCAAAATTTCCGAATTTATTCCGTTTTAGGTCGGAATTCGATAAGGCTTCCAACCGCCTGCCAGCCTGTTTCCCTGCTTATTGGGCCATTTTCAGCGCTCATCCTCTTCCGGTTCCCCGCTCCCTGCACCCTGTACCCTGCCTTGGCTACTCCGCCCGCAACGCCTCCATCGGATCCACGCTCGCCGCGCGCCGCGCTGGCAGATACGCCGCAAGCATCCCGCTCAGGAACAGCAGCGCCGCCGCGCACGCCAGCGTCCATCCGTCATGTGCTTGCACGCCGTAAAGAAAGCCGCGCACCAGCCGCGCGGAGGCCCACGCCAGACCCACCCCGGCCGCCACGCCGGTCAGTAGCATCGCACCCGCCTGGCGCAGGATTAGCCAGAGCAGATTGCCCCTGGGCGCTCCCAGCGCGATCCGCACCCCCATCTCCCGCGTTCGCTGTGTCACCACATACGCGAGCAGCCCGTACAGTCCCGCCACACACAGCAGCAGCGCCGATCCGCCGAAGATCTCCAGCAGATGCGCGGCCAGCTGCTGGCTCCCATAGGAGTCCTCGACGATCTGGTCCATAGTCGTGATGTTCGCGCCGGCCAGCTCCGGGCTGGCCTGCCGCAGGATGTCGCGCAGTTCCGGAACCATCTCTTCCGTCGGCCGCTCTGTCCGCACCGCCAGGTCCATCGCGATCCCTTCCGCAATGGGATAGAACGAGCTCGCTGGCGTGATCTGACACAGGCAAACCTGCACCTCCGGCTGCGATTCTTCCGCCACCGATTTTTGCCGCTCGCGTTCGAGGATCCCGACAATATGAAGTGGCTTGTTTTCCTGGAGGTGCCACATGGTCATTCCCAGAATCGACGCGGGGTTGCTCCTGTTAGGCGCATACTCCCGCGCAAACGCCGGATTGACCACCACCACCGGTTCCGATGTCGGCGTGTCTTCCGCATCGAAGTAGCGTCCGGCCAGCATTCTGAAGCCAAAAACGCGCTGAATGTCCGGCGTTACCGGTTTCAGCATCGCCGTGATGCTGGCCCCCGGTTTGGCACCCGACGAACTCGATCCCTCGTCCATGCGCAGCCCCAGCAGGATGTTGAACGTGTTGCCCAGCGGCACCTCATTCATCAGCCCGGCTGCCTGCACACCATGCTGTTGCTGCACCCGCCCCAGCATCGGCATGTACAGCATCTGCAGCATGTTCTTTCCCGCGTAGCGAAACGAAGGTATGCTCAGATCGGCCACGATGATGTGATCCGTGCGGTAGCCCAGCGCCACGTGCCGCAGCGTGTAAATGGTGCGCAGCAGCAGCCCGCATGCCACCAGAAGCGTCAGCGACATGGCCACCTCCACGGCCACCAGCATCGCGCGCATCCGGTGCTGCCCCCGACCCGTGCCTGCCTGCAGACCGCCCTGCCGCAGTGCTGGCTCAATGGGAGCGCGCAACGCCAAAAGCGCCGGCCACGCCGTTGACATCAGCGCGGAAATCACCGTCATTCCCAGGAGCGCCAGCAGAATCCGCCCGTCCGGCGTTGCCGGTACCGGAAGCGGCAGGCGCTGGCTGAGCTCGTGCGCCAGCAGCTTCACTGAACCCAGCGCCAGACCGGTTCCCAACAGCGCCGCGGGGCCGCTCAGCACCAGGCCTTCCACCATCATTTGTTGCATCACCCGCCGGCGGCTCGCGCCCAGCGCGCCGCGCATCGCCATCTCCCGCTGCCGAGCCGTACCCCGCGCCAGCAGCAGATTCGTCACATTCAGGCCGGCGATCAGCCACAGCACGCCCGACGCCGCCAGCAGCGCCAGCAGCGCTTTGCGCACATCCGCATCCACCAGGGAGTTGCCATAGCGCTCCAGAACAACCTCGCTGTGGTCCCTCCGGTCGTCGGGATCGCTGTACTGTGCCGCAACCAGCTTCTGGATCGTCGCCATCTCAGCCTGCGCGCTGTGCAGTGTGGCGCCTCGCCGCAGCCGTCCGATCACCTGGTACTGCGGCGGCCGGTCCGTGCGCTGCGCATCGCTGGGCCCCAGTTGCAGGGCAACCCACACCTGCGCCGACCGGTTACTAAACGCGTCCGCCGGATACCGAAAGCCTGGCGGCATCACGCCGATCACCGTGTACGGCGTCTCGTTGATCCGGACCACCTTGCCCAGGATGCTGCGATCTCCGCCAAACTCGCTCCGCCACACCGCATCGCTCAGCACAATCGTCCCGGTGTTCTTTCCTGGCGCAAAACTCGGCGTCTCCGGCAGAAACCCCCGCCCAAGTTCCGGCTGCGCGCCCAGCGTCTCAAACAGGTTGGCCGTCACCTGCTCGCCATTCACGTGCGTGGCCGCGGTCGCTCCTTCCAGAAAGTCCTGCCGGCCCAGCGTCGTCGAAAAGGCGATCTCCTGGAACGATCGGCTCTCTTTCAGCCATTGCCCAACGTCCAGCCACGGCACGAACGATGCGCTGGCCGACCCGTCGCTCTCCCGCATGGAGAGCAGCCGTGCCGCATCGTAGTACGGCACCGGCTTCAGCAGCACATGATCCACCACCGTGAACATCGCCGCCGCCGCGCCAATTCCCACCGCCAGCGTTCCAATCACCGTCGCCGCAAACCCCGGCGACCTCTTCATCTGCCGCAGCGCGTATTTCGCATCCGCCCACAGCGACTCCACCCTTGGCCACTGCCACACTTCTCGGCTCCGCTCCTCAATCCGCGTCACGTTTCCGAACTCCCGCCGCGCCGCAAACTCCGCCTCCTCGCGCGGCATGCCCTCGCTCACCAGCTCATCGACCTTCTCCCCGATGTGCTCGCGCATCGATTCAGCCAGCTCCTCATACCGCCGCCTCCTTGAGAACATTCCGAACCACCTCATCGCCGCCCCCACTCTTCCAGAATTGCCCAGTCTATGCATCCCACTTGGCCCATTCGGCATCCGCTCCTGGCTCCTGGCTCCTGGCTCCTGGCTCCTGGCTCCTGGCTCCTGGCTCCTGGCTCCTGGCTACGCCGTCTCCGCCCCCAACACCCTCTGAATTCCGGCAAACATCTTTTCGAAGCTCGACATTTCCGCTTCCAGCCTCTTCGCCCCCGCCACCGTCACCCTAAAAACCCGCACTGGCCGGTTCCTCGCCGACATGCCCCTCTCCGACTCCAGCCATCCCGCCTTCAGCATCCGCTGCAGCGCCGGATACAACGAGCCTTCCTCAATCTGGAGCAGCTCATCGGAAACCGCCTTGATGTACTGCGCCAGAGCATACCCGTGCATCGGCTTGCGATACAGCGTCTGCAGGATCATTAGTTCCAGCGCTCCCGGGAACAGATCGCGCGATTCACGTTCTTTCGGCATAATTGTTTACATATACTATATCCAACATAGTATTCCCGGGAGAATGTGCCGGAAAAAAGCCCGCCATTTTCGGCAGGCTTTCCCTTTTCACAAAAATCAGGTTTGCAAGACGTGTTTCAGCGTTAGCCCTGCACGGAAATGCCGGCGAACGACAGCAGCGCCACGCCGCGAACCGGTTGCCCAAACCACTGCGCCGGCTCGAATTTGCTCGAAAGCAGCAGGGTCTCCAGATCCGCCCGCGTCGCCGGGTCGCTGGGTCCTGACACGATGTCGTAGTCGTAAACCCGTCCCTGTGGATCGACGTAAACTTCGACCGTCACCGGAGCGCCCTTGCCCGAAACCGTCCCCGCGTTCGCTTCAACCGTCGAGTAGAGGAACCGTGGACCTGTCGCCATCCCCAGCGGTTCGTCCCGCGCCGAAGCTGGTTCTGGCGCAGCAAAGGCTCCGATCAGGAACGCCATCGTCCCGATCAGCACCAGCGAACTCGCCAGCCCGGCCGAGGCTTGCAATAGAAAAGGAGCAACCGAATTCTGCCAGCGCACCCTCCAGTTGGCCAGCATGTTCCGCGGAGTCTTCGACAGCTCCTGCGACAGCGCCACCCGGATCCGCAGCGCCAGATCAGCCGGGGGCCGCGCTGGACCGAGGTTCGCCAGCGACTGCTGCATACTCCGCCATTGTCCGAACTCCGCGGCGCAGTCCCCGCACCCCGTCAGATGTCCGGCCACCGACTGCATCGCAACGCCGGTCAGACTTCCATCCAGATAGTCGGAAAACTGTGCGCGAATCGCATTGCACGAACTCATAGGGCCTCCTCAGGCGAGCAGGCACGCACAACCCTCGCAGGATGTGCCGGCCTGCGGCTGGCCGCTTCCATGTAGGGGGCCAGCAGGTTTTTCAGGTGCGCACGGCCGCGCATCAGTCGCGACTTCACGGTTCCCAAATTTGCATCGAGAATCTCGGCAATCTCTTCGTATCCAAATCCTTCGATATCGCGCAGCACCACAACGGTCCGGAACGGCTCTGGTACCTCGCGCAGCGCGGCTTCCACCCGCTCCGCAACCTCTGCATGCGCGGCAGCATCGAACGGAGACTCGCGCGTGTCGACCAGATTTCCGCTGGCGCATGGATGCTGATCGTCGACGTCCGCGTCGATCGTCACCTGCTGCCGCTGATGCCGCGACCACCAGCGGCGCTGGTTCAGCGCCTCGTGCAGCGCGATCCGATAAATCCATGTGCGCAGGCTGGCTTCGCCATGGAAGTGACCGATGCCGCGAAAAACCTTGACGAAAACTTCCTGCGTGATGTCAGCCGCGTCTCCCGGATTGGGAAGGACGCGATAGATCAGGCTGTAGAGCGGCTGTTGGTACCGGGAAATCAACCACGCAAAGGCTTCCTCGGAACCCGCCTTCAACTGCTCCACCACCGCGGCTTCCTCGGGACGTACGCCGATGACCCCTGCCAGATTTCCCACGGCCGTGCCCGCCTGCATCCAATGCTCCCCTCAGCCTAACAGGAATCGGCGCAAATTCAGCGTCCGAATCCTGCACGGCTGTCCCGGAACCCGGCACGCTGGTCGGCGCGCCGGGCCTGCTCCGGGCTCAACGACCTCGCCCACTCTGCTTCTTTAGACACGAGACCTCGCTGCAGGGTTCCCGAAAATTCACAGCCGTACCCCAAAAGGGGTTACTGCGGTGTCGAACTGCCGTCGCTGGAATTGGCGGGCTTGGCCGGCTTCTTTGGGGTGGTCGTGTGCTTCCGCTTCGTCGCGTCCGTGGCCGGACCGTCGTCCACCACCGTCGTCGTTACCGGAGCGCGCTGCACAACCGCCGCCCGGGCAAGAGCTGTGCGGATCCGCACCAGCTCCGCCTGCTGTGCCTGCGATGCATTCAGAATCGACTGCCCCAGCGTCGTCCGCGCCCCCTCCAGGCTGCTCAGCGCGGCCTGCAGAGAGTTCGCCTCGTCGTCGGACGCAGCCAGATTGGCCGTCAACACCACCCGCAGCAGCGTGTCGTAGAGAGCATCCACGTTGCGATAGACCGCGAACGCCTCGGGCACTGAACCTGGTGCCGCATCCGCATGATCCATCAGCCCCGGGAGTGTCTCGTTCAGATCCCGCTGGATGGACGAAACGTCCTGGTCCGCCGCCGACTTGACGTCGTTCGGCGCCTTCCATCGATGAATCGAAATACCCCCCAGCGTCTGCCCAACCTGCGCCAGCGCCGGGCGCAGCGTGCTGGAAACGGAAATCGGATTCGGTGCCGCGGGAACAGCGCTCTGGGCGGACACAGTCCAGCAAAGCGTTGCTGCCAGCAGCGCGATCGGCGCGCGGGCGAAGAACATATCACCTGGTCGATGCTTCCTCGCCGCCGGCAGTTGCCAGCCCGCGCGGGAATCGCCCAAAGGACTGCACCGAAGTGCAGTCGCTGGCACCCCTGATTCGTTGACGAATTGTTCCAGCTCCATGAAAATAGGATAGTCCTTCCTGTGGGCCTGTGGCGCAGCTGGGAGCGCGCTTCCATGGCATGGAAGAGGTCGTCGGTTCGATCCCGACCAGGTCCACCAAATCATCCAACAACTTAGCGGAGACCTTCCAAACCGTTTGCCCGCATTTTGCCCGCAAATGGAAGAATCTTGCAGCGCGACGGCATCCTCTTTTCTCCATCCTCTCCTTTCTGCTTGCGCTGCCGTTCCATCGTGTGACTGAGTCCGGATGCTCCCGCTTCGCGATCTGCGCTTCCTTCCGGCACCGTTGGCGGCTGCGGTTCTGAGCCGGTGGTTCCGGTAGCCATCAAC
>JASHPM010000304.1 GCA_030038115.1 Acidobacteriaceae bacterium
GAAGCGCGTGAAAGCGTGCATGGTTGGCGAAATCGTGTCGTCCACGCGCAAATCCCACTGGTTGTTATTAAAGAGACCGGTGCCGCTGGCCGAATAGTTGTCTTTCAAACCATTCAGGCTCCCCGCCGCGACCGTACCACCGGTATTCGGAGCATAGGGTTGCAGCAGTTTCAGCAGCGCCAGAGCCTGCGGGGAGAGTTGCGAGGCCGGAATTACGTTGCCCGGATAGGGCACCGATCCACTCGACGTCTGCTGGTAAATGAGAGGGGCAGTGGTGCTGCCGAGAATTCCCAGCGCATATTCGCTGAAGTCGCAACCGGTAGAGCCAAGACAAGTGGATACGAGGTGCGCCGTCGGAACGGTCGCATTGTCCGCGGTTCCCACCTTTTGCCGCACGCCCTGGTAATCGAAGAAGCCGAACAGCCGGTCTTTGATGAAGGGTCCGCCGATCGAACCGCCAAACTGGTTCTTCAGCCCGGGCGGGAAGGTCGTCCCTGGGAACTGCGTGTACGGATCCGTCCCGAGATTCGCGCTGCTCTCGCGATAATCGAATGCGCTGCCGTGGAAGGTGTTCGACCCGGATTTCGTCTGCGCGGAAATGAAGGACGCCACCGCCTTGCCGAACTCGGCATCGAAGTTCTGCGTCGTGATTTTCGTTTCCGAGATCGCATCCAGCGGCGGATTGATCACGATGATTCCCAGGATGGGATCCTGGTTGTCGGTGCCATCCAGCTGATAGGCCACGCCGCCGAAGGCCTGGCCGTCGACCTGAATTTGCTTGCTGGCCTGGGGGTTCTCATCGGCCGCATGGTTCCAGCTCAGCGATTGCGCGCCGGGCAGCAACAGCTGCAGGTTGGCAAAATTGCGATCCGGAATGGGGAGGTTTTCCACCTCGCTGGTGGTGAACTCGGTCGCGACATCGGCGCGATCCGTCTTCAGCTCCGGAATCGTATCCGCACTCACGTTGATGGTCTGGGTCGCCGCCCCAACCTTGAGAGAAGCGTCGATTTTCGGAGAGGTATCCGCCTGAACCAGAACCCCGGTCGCCTCGAAAGTCTGAAATCCCTGTGCCTCGACCTTCAGGTTGTAAGTGTCGGGGATGAGATGCTCGGCGATGTATTCACCGGATGCGTTCGACTTCACCGCGATCGCGGTTCCCTTTGAAACATCGGTCACTGTGATGGTCGCGTTGGGAACGACCGCCCCGGTGTTATCGGTCACGGTTCCGTTAATGGAACCGTAGACAGCCTGCGCTTTCAATTGAGGGGAGAAACAGAGCGCGGCGGCCGCCGCACAAGCTAATGCGAGCCTCGGAAATTTCATAGATGCCTCCCAAAAGAAGCCTCCCGGGAGCGTTGCGCTCCCGTCCCGTTCAAGTGGCAATCATGACGGCGAATTCAGCGTTATTTTCTATACAGCAGCCAAAAGCGACCTCTCGCACTGCAGATGGGCCGCACCTGAATTCCTGACCGTGTACAGCTCTTTGTGATATGCGTTGAGACTCTGATCGCGGCTTGCGGCAGACTTTAGCCGCATTGAGCTGGGGAATAAGCCGCAGGACTCAGCAACAGGCAATCTTCGCTGCGGCAGTGAATGTAGGCAAACCCAATGACCGTTGTCAAGTGATTCCACAGGAAAAATGCAACCTACCGTGGTTCCCTGCGCGGCAAATGAAGAAATAAGTCACGAGTATCTCAGCGTGTGAATCGATTGAGCGATGCGGAGTTCCATCGGGGAATTCAACGTGCTACCGTGGCAAAGATGGCGTTGCGCGCATGGGTCGTTTTGCTTGTTTTTGTCTCGGCCGCGGGCTGTGCGGCGCAGCCCTTCGGTGTCGATCTCGATGGCCGTCCCGTCGATCGGCTCGCTGCGCCTGGATCGCGCGCCATTGTCCTGTTCTTCGCAGCGTCGGATTGCCCGATCTGCAATCGCTACATACCGGAGATCGAGCGGCTCGATCGGGAGTTCGCGCCCGCGGGCGTCCGCTTCTGGTGGGTCTACCCCAATCCTGAAGACACGCCGGGAGTGGTGCGACGCCACCAGCAACAGTTCGATATTCAGGGCAACACGGTTCTCGATACGCAGCAGCGCCTGACTGCCATGGCACACGCGACCATCACGCCTGAAGTCGCCGTCTTTGTTCCGAAAAGAAACACGCTGCGCGAGGTGTATCGCGGGCGCATCGACGATCGCTACGTCTCGCTGGGGCAGGAGCGCCCTTCCGCCGATAAACATGAACTGGAGATCGCGCTTCGCGCTCTTATTGCGAACCGTCCCATCGCCGCGCCGGGGGGACCACCGATCGGCTGCTCCATCGTGCCGCGCAGCGAACCATGAGAACTCTCCTCTTCGCTTCGCTCGCGCTGGCAGCCTGCGCCATGGTTGTTTTGTCCGCTCCTTCACCCCCCATGCGAGCTGCGGAAGTTCCGGTGACCTGGAGCCGCCAGATCGCGCCGATTGTTTATCGTAACTGCGCCATGTGCCATCATCCGGGGGGAGCCGGACCTTTCAGCCTGCTCTCCTGGGCAGACGCGCGCCGTCACGCGCCGCAGATTCTCGACGTCACACAGTCCCGTTACATGCCGCCGTGGCTTCCCGCGCCGGGCTACGGCGATTTTGCCGGCGACCGCCGTCTCAGCGGCGAAGACCTGACGCTGATTCGCAAATGGATCGAGTCTGGAGCTCCTGAGGGCATTGCCGCCGAGGCGCCTCCTGCCCCGCATTACGACGCAACCTGGCAGATGGGGCAGCCCGACCTGATCCTCTCCGTGCAGCGTCCCTGGACTCTGAAAGCTTCCGGCACCGACGTGTTTCGCAACTTCATCCTGCCGTATCCGCTCACGCAAACCCACTTCATCCGCGCCATGGAGATCCTGCCCGGGACGCCGCAGGTGGTGCACCACGCCAACGTCCTGATTGACCGCACCGCGTCTTTCCGGCGCCAGCACCCCGGTGAATGGAAGGATGGAGTGCCGAGCATGGAACTGGAACTCGATGCGGGCAATACTTTCGACCCCGACAGTCACTTTCTTTTCTGGAAGCCGGACACGCCGGTGCT
>JASHPM010000305.1 GCA_030038115.1 Acidobacteriaceae bacterium
TCAGTCCCTCAGCGGATATCCATACGCACAAATTAAGAGGAATTTTGGCGGCAGCACCGGCGGTTGCCATTCGCCAGCCAGCGCCCGGCAAGGGTTGACCTGGGCTTAGCTTCATAGGGCACGGGCACGAGGGGAATTTCATGAGGAGAGTGCGTCACGCATTCGTTCCTGTTCATGCGGTAGCCGCACGGGTCGAAATGAGGACGAGCGTGTTGTCGGACAAATTGCTGGCGAATGCAGAGCGGTTGCATCTGATGGCTCCGGAGCACAGAGGAGCGGTCCTCGGCGTCTATGATGGGGAAAGCGAGATTCCCGAAGCCTTTCAGTGGGAATTCTCAGCGGAGGAAAAAGAGAATTGGCTGACCTGATGAGGACCGCGAACCCGGCGTTGAATGACAAGGTGTTTCGGGGGTTGCCGAGCACGCTGGGCGAGACGATGACGTTACAGGGAACGGTCAACAAGACCGGGATCCTGCTGCTGTGCGCGGTGGCGACGGCGGCATGGACTTGGCATCTGGCGATGAATCCCGACACGCTGCCAATGGATTACGGGTTGCTGCTGGTGGGTTTGTTTGGCGGATTGATCTTCGCGCTCATCACTTCGTTCAAGAAGACATGGGCTCCGGTGACAGCGCCGATTTACGCGCTGCTGGAAGGGCTGGTGCTGGGCGGGCTGTCGGCGACGCTCAATGCGCGGTATCCGGGGATCGCGATCGAGTCGGTGTGCCTGACGTTTGGGACCATGTTCGTGCTGCTGCTGGCGTACACGTCGGGCATGATCAAAGTGACGCAGAAATTCCGGCTGGGCGTGATCGCGGCGACGGGCGCGATTTTCCTTTTTTATATGGCGGAAGTCCTGTTGGGATTCTTCGGGATCCATTTTGTCGCGGTGAACGGATCGGGTCCGCTGGGGATCGGGATCAGCCTGGTGATTGTGTGCGTGGCGGCGCTGAACCTTGTGCTGGATTTCGACTTCATCGAGAGCGGCGTGGCTGCGGGCGCGCCAAAATACATGGAATGGTACGGCGCGTTTGGGCTGATGGTGACGCTGGTGTGGCTGTATCTGGAAATTCTGCGGCTGATGGCGAAGATCATGGGGCGACGGCGATAAAGCAGGGCGCAGGGAGCAGGGCACGGGGTCCGGTGGAAGCCGGGCCCTTTTGATTTGGGCGACTTCTACCGACGTTTTTCGAGCGGGTGAGCGCGAACAATGCCGGCGCCTTCGCGGATGGTGACGATCTGATCGGCGCTTACGTCGCTGAGGTGGTCAACGGCACCGCTGGGCCAGCGGATTTCGATGGAGCTGGCTTTGGTGGAGGTGCCAAGTCCGAAAGTGAGGACGAGTTCGCTGGCGGAGAGGTAGCTGGATCCGCTGCGCAGCATTTGAGTCTGAGACGTGGTGGGGGATTTGACTGAAACCACCGCGCCGATGCCATCGCGGTTGGATTTTGTGCCGATGAGCTTGATGCGCAGGGCGTGGTTGGTGGTTCCCTGATTGAGAAAAAGCGCGGCGGGGCCGTTGTTGGTGGTGACGACGATATCGGGAGCGCCGTCGTTGTTGATGTCGCCATAGGCTGCGCCGCGGGCGACGCGAGCGGCGTCGAATGACTGGCCCATGGAGGAGGCGACATCTTCGAATCCTTTGCCGGCGAGGTTGTGGTAGAGGTGCGGTGGCTCGGCAAAGTGAATGCGCTGCTGGATGCGCTCGATGCTGTCGTCGAGATGGCCGTCAGCGACGTAAAGATCGGGCCAGCCGTCGAGGTCGTAATCGAAGAAGAAGCAGCCGAAGCCGAGAGTGAGGAGGCTGGAGCGGCCGATTTCCGAGGTTGGCGCGACATCGACGAAGAGGCCGTTGCGCTCATTGTGATAGAGGGCGATCATCTGGCTGGAAAAATTGGTGACGACGAGGCTGGGGTAGCCGGAGCGGTCGTAATCGGCAGCGTCGATACCCATCCCGGCACGAGCGACGCCATCTTCGCTGTAGGCGATGCCGGCGGCGACGCCCTGCTCCGTAAAGGTACCGTTCCGGTTGTTGATGTAGAGCTTGTTGGGCTGAGTGTCGTTGCTGATGGCGATATCGGGCCAGCCGTCCTGGTTGGCGTCGAGGATGGCGATGCCGAGGCTTTTGGAGGTGGTGTCGTAGAGGCCGGCCTTTTTCGTTACATCTTCAAACGTGCCGTTGCCGCGATTGCGCCAGAGGCGGACGGATGCGCCGGGGTAGGTTTCGGGGGTGCAGTAGGACTTGGTTTTGCCGTCCATGGTGCAGTAGAGGTCTTTTTGCGGAGACCAGTCCACGTAGTTGGCGACGAGGAGGTCGAGGTGGCCGTCGCGGTTGTAGTCCACCCATGCGGCGCTGGCGCCGAACTCGGGCGGGGTGGTGAGACCGGCTTGTTTGGTAACGTCGGTGAATGTGCCATTGCCATTGTTACGAAATAAATGATTCTGACCATATGCTGTTACAAATAGATCGTCATAGCCGTCGTTGTTGTAATCGCCGACGGCGACGCCCATGCCATACATGGGGATGGCGAGGCCGGCTTTCTTTGTGACGTCGGTAAAGGTGCCGTCATGGTTGTTGTGGTAAAGGACGGGCGTGGAGACGCGGCCGGGATGGCCGGGCCAGGCGGTCCCGTTCACGATGAAGATATCCTGCCAGCCGTCGTTGTCGTAGTCGATGAAGGCAGCGCCGGGGCCCATGGTTTCGGGGAGAAATTTTTTGCCAAAGGCGCCGTTGTTATGGACGAAGTGAATGCCGGCGGCCTGGGTGATGTCGGTGAAATGGATGCGTTGGGGTGGCGGAGGTGAGTCTGATCCGGGGACTGCAGTGAGGATAGACGGAGTTGCGGTGGCGAGGAGGGCGGCGAAGACCACAGCAGGCGCGAGGAGAGAAAACTTCAACGGACTCCTTTGAGTAACGGTAATTGTGCCTGACCCGGCAGAAATAAATATAGTAGCGGCTTCGCGAAGGGGCTGACATCCACCGATGGGTGGACGAAGGTCAGGGACGAGTTGGGGAGTACGGTCGACGGTTAGTGTTTCGGGGAGTAGAGGGCGAAGACTGCTCCCTGGGGATCGGCGACCACGGAGAAGTCGCCTTGCTCGATGGACATGGTGGGGACGAGGACTCTTGCTCCGAGTTGCTCGGCTTTGGCAGTTTGCGCCGCGCAGTCGGCGGACTGGATGTAGGCCATCCAGTGAGGCGGAACGCTGGGCGGCAGGGACCGCGAGGGGGGCACGCCGCCGATGAATTCGCCGTGATTTTTGATGTGGAGGTAGCCGTTGGGATCCTTGTCCCTGCCGAGGGTGAATTCCCAGCCGAAGACAGGCGCGTAGAACCGAGCGGCGCGGTCGCGGTCGGGAGTTTGCAGGTCGACCCAACAGAGGGCTCCGGGTTCGGCGACGACACGCATGCCTTTATGCGAGCCGGGCTGGAAGATGGCGAAGACGGCGCCGGCTGGATCCTGAATGACAGCCATGCGGCCGACATTGGGGACGTCAAAGGCCGGAGACATGGGATTGCCGCCGTGTTCGATGGCGCCGGCGACGGTTGCGTCGGCGTTATCGACGGCGATATAGAGCAGCCAGTTGGGCGGGATGCCGAGCTGGCGATCTTCGGCCTTCATGGTGTAAGCGCCGGCGGCGTCACGGCCGTTGAGGCGGAACATCGTGTACATCATGTCCGGGCCCATGGGGGAATCCTCGGACTGCCAGCCGAGAAGGGATGAGTAGAACTGCTTCGCAGCGGTCTGGTCGGTGGTAGAGAGCTCAAGCCAGACGAAATTGCCGGCGGGGTGCTTGTCGATATTGGGCATGGCGGGAATTGTAGGCTGGGCTGGGCGGGTTGGGGATTAAATTTCCACGGGGTGGGACGAATCGGGAGACAGAGGCAGGCCTTCGTTACGGCGCTTGCGGAGGACCACGCGGCACTGCTCGCGCCAGTGCTCGTCGACGGCGATGAACTCCCAGGGAATGGCGGGAGCGAGGGCGTGGAGGACCGTCTCGTTGGCGGGATGAATGTGGAGGGCGGGGGCGACGCAGTAGAGCAACGGGTCTGCGGGAGAAAGTTCGACGCCGGGGAAGTAGCCGTGGCGGGCGATGTCTCCGGCGCGGTGCAGCATGCGGATGCGGAGCCAGTAGTCGAGGGCCTGGAGGGGGAGATGCAGGTCGTCGCCGGCTTTGAGTTCGAGGATGGCGAGGCGGCCCTGGCGGGTGACGGTGACGAGGTCGAGTAGAGTACAGCTGACCGATGCAGCCGCGAACATCTGGGAGTAGACGTGGGCGTCGCCGAGCGAGGTGGCGAGAACGGAAAGGTCGCGGCGGAGGACGGATTCGAGCCAGCGCTCGGGCTGGAGGCGGAAAAGCGGATCGTTGGCGGAGGCGAGGGAATGGCGGCCGCGGAACAGGCGATCGACGAGGTCGAGGAAGAGGTCCTGGGTGGTTTCGTCGAGGAGAGTTTCGCTGGGACCGGCGCCAAAGAAGATTTCGTCGCGGTGCACGAAGGAGCCGGGGACGAGACCATGGCGGATGCGCGCGTATTCAAGGCCGTGGAGGGAGAAGGCAATTTCGGTCGCGCCACGGGGGCGGATTTCCGTTGCGGCGAGAAGTTCCGGAGGCAAAAGCGAGCGCAGATGGTCGATGGCGACGGTGGAGCGTTCGAGCGCGGCCTGAGGATCGAAGGCATGAGGGATCTGGATGGCGAGGTTGCCGTCGTGGCCGAGGGGGGAGGGAGTGAGTTCAGCAGTGGAGGGGTTGAGCTCGCAAAGTTCCCACTGGGCGAGGGCAGGGTTGAGCCAGGCCATGCGAGTGCGCGTGGTGGCGGCAGCGCCGCGGGGAACGATGACGCGGAGTCCGTGGAAGACGCGGCGGCCGTTGCTGTGGTCGCGGCAGTAATCGAGCCAAAGAATGCCGAGGGTGAGCACGCCATCGATGGTGGCCAGGGGTTCTTCGGGGCCGACCCCGATGATGGCCCACGCGGACTGGCCTTTGGTGAGGATGCCGCGGGCATAGGCTGGACCGAAGCTGTGCTCCAGGTCCATGGCAGAGCGGAAGGATTCGGGAGTCCAGCCAGGGAAGTGCGCGGCGAGGGACTGCTCGAGGGTGCGGAGGTAGCGGCGGCGGGCGGTATCGCGCGCGGTGGGGGTGCGGAAGTCGGGATCGGGGACGAGGGTGAGGGTTTGCGGTTTGGTCTGGCCGAAACGGCGAGTTTCGAGGCGGAGGGTGTCGCGGCGCGGCTGGATGGCGGAGATGGTGCGGACGAGATTGCGTTCTTCAGACCAGAGATGAAGCAGGCAGCGGCCATGATCGGCGGAGACGGAGCAACTGGCAAGGCGGAGGTCGAAGAGCAGGCGGCCGTCTTCAAGGATGTTGGCGCAGGGATGGTCGGCGAGGAAGGCTTCGATGGAGCGGGCGAGCGCGGCGGGGGGTTGAGCAGCGGGAGGAGGCATCTGCTTCGATGGTCCGCGCCCGCTGCGGCGTGGGGCAAGAGAAAAGCTACCAGCCCATACGCTTTCGTAATTCGACAATGTGGGCGGTGTGGTGGCGGGAGTGCCAATCGTAGAGGGCCACGGCTTCGGCCAGAGACTGGCGTCCATTTTGGGGATGGACGTAGCCGCGCTGCCATTGCTCTTCGGTGAGGGAATGCAGCAGGATGACCCAGCGCTGGTGGAGAGAGTCAATGAGGTCGAGAGACAGGGCGACAGGAGCGGTACGGGCGTCGGGGAGATTCGCCCAGAGTGCTTCGTCGTAGGGCGTGATGGTGGGCCAGTCTCCGGTGACGGCGAGGCGCATGCGGACATAGGAATTCATGTGGCTGTCGGCGATGTGGTGCACGAGCTGGCGAATGGTCCAGCCACCTTCGCGGTAGGGCGTGTCGAGCTGAGCGTCGCTGAGGCCGGCAAGGGCGGCGCGGAGATTGCCCGGGAGCGCGGCAAGGGCGGCGATGGAGGCGGCGTGATCGGTGAGATTAGCCTGGGCGCGGAGAAATTTGCCGATGGGATAACGCGGATCAGTACCGGAAGTCTGGGCGGTGGGTGAGGCGGTTGCGGTGCTCATACACCGCAAGGTACACCGCGAGTGAGAGGCGGGACAAGGCGGTTGTGCGTTGCAAAGGCGGATCGGGCAGACAGCGACTGCAGTCGTGGAAGGGAGGGCGCTTCGCGGCCTTACGCGGGGCGATGGTGGGGCGTGCCGTTGTGCGGCTTGTGGTGATGGTGGTGGTGATGGGACGAAGCAAAGGCGGAGGCCGTGAACAGGAGCATGCAGCCGAGGAGGAGGAGCTTCTTCATAGTTATCAGAATGACATGAACAGGTATCGACTGTCCGCAGAAATCCGATCAAGAATCAAAGCAGCCATACAACTAACGGGTTACTGTAGGGATAAGGACGCCAAGCCGGCGCAATTTCGCCTGAGAGGTGGGAGTGGAGCACAAGCGATATTTTTTTGAGAAG
>JASHPM010000306.1 GCA_030038115.1 Acidobacteriaceae bacterium
GCGTGGGCTATCTGGAATTCGTTGCGCGCCTCGCGCCGGGGGCCACGCTGGCCCAGGCGAATGCGGAGCTGGGGGTGCTCGATCAGCAATACCGCGCGCAGAATCCCACCGCTCCGGACGCAGCTTCTTCGCGCACGATGATCGCCGTGCCACTACGCGACGTGGTGGTGGCGGATCTGCGCACCAAGCTGTGGATCCTGTCGGCCGCCGTCGCTGTTCTGCTGCTGATTGGCTGTGCCAACGTGGCCAGCCTGCTGCTCTCGCGGGCGCTTGCGCGCCGCCGTGAGCTGGCCGTCCGAGCGGCTCTCGGGGCCAGCCGGTCCGCTGTCGTTCGCCAACTGCTGACGGAAAGCACGATGCTCGCGCTCGCCGCCGGGGTGCTGGGCATCGCGCTGGGATTCGCGGCGGATCGTGCGCTCAGCACGTGGGGCGCAACGCAGCTTCCGGATGGTATTCCTGTAACCATGGACGGGGGCGTGCTGCTCTTTGCCGTCGTCATTTCGCTGCTCACCGGGATTCTGACGGGGATCTTCCCTGCTCTGCAGCTGGCTCGGACTGACCTGAACTCGACTTTGCGGGACGAGGGGCGCGGGCTCGCGGGGAGCCGGTCGCGGGGGCGGCTGCGCAGCCTGCTGGTAGTGGGGCAGGTGGCGCTGTCGCTGCTGCTGTTGATTTGCGCCGGCCTGCTGGTGCGGAGCTTCGACCGGCTGCTGCACGTCGATCCGGGCTTCGACGCCAGGAACGTGCTCACGATGGGCATTTCATTGCCGACGGAGAAGTATGCGAAGGCGGATCAGCAGACCGCGTTCTTCGACGAGGCACTGCGGCGTGTTTCGGCGTTGCCCGGGATACGGAATGCAGCGATTTCCGCGGCGCTGCCGCTGAGTTTTACGCGGGTCACGCCGGTTCTGCCGGAGGGGCAGCCGGCCGTTCCGCTGGCACAACGGCCCTTCATCGACATCGAGGCGATCAGCCCGCAGTGGTTCGAGACCATGAGGGTCCCGTTGCTGGCGGGGCGCGTGTTCACGGCGGCTGACGACGGGCAGGCGCCCAGGGTGGTGATCGTGAATCAAACCTGCGCGCGGCGTTTCTGGCCAGGGCAGAATCCTGTTGGGAAACATTTCATCGTCGGCCGAGGGCCGATGGAGTCGGAGGTGGTCGGCGTTGCGGCCGACGTCCGGAACCAGGGCTTGGGCGACGAAGCGCAGGCGCAGCTGTGGCTGCCCTTCAAACAGCTTCCCTGGACCGAGATGCACCTGCTGGTGCGCACCGCTGTTCCACCCCTGCAGATGGCGGATGCGGTGCGGGCGCAGATTTCGGCTGTCGATCCCGACCAGCCGGTGACGGCGATTCAGACCGTCGACGATCTGATGGACAGCGGGCGGGCGCAGCCGCGGTTCACGATGGTGCTGCTGGCGGTTTTTTCGATCACAGCGCTGGCGCTGGCCGCGATCGGCCTGGCGGCGATGCTGGCGTGGACGGTGGTGCAGAGGCGTCAGGAAATGGCGATCCGTCTGGCGCTGGGCGCGGGACGGAAGGACATTCTCTGGCTGGTGGTGCGGCACGGATTGGCGCTGGCGTTGAGCGGGATTGCGATCGGCCTCGGGGCTGGATTCCTGCTGACTCGGCTCATGGCCAGCGTGTTGTATAAAACCAGCGCACACGATCTCGGGACCTTTGCTCTGGCGCCGGTGGTCTTTCTGGGCATTGCATGGCTGGCGAGCTATCTGCCGGCACGGCGGGCCACCAGGGTCGATCCGCTGGATACGTTGAGAGCGGGGTGACCCGGTTGAGTCCCGGGTCTGCCCTCACATTTCGTCGATGGCTTTGGCTGCAGCCTGGATGGCTTCGGTGATTTTGCGAAGCTGTTCCGGGGTGACTTCGCGCGAGAGACGAGCCATGACGGCTCCGCGCAGGTTCATGAAGGCGCGGATGACCTCGGGGGAGCGGCCGCGCTCGAAACCTTTGCTGGCCTCGTCGAGACGCGCAAACAGCTCGTCGACGCGTTGCTTGTTCGCCTCAAGGAAGGCGAGGCCAGCCGGGGTGACGGTGTAGACCTTTTTGTTGTCGGACGAGGTCGAGGCAGAGGCGAGGCCTTCTTCTTCGAGCAAGGTCAGGGTTGGGTAGATGACACCTGGGCTGGGCGTGTAGCCACCGGCGAGGCGTTCTTCCATCCGTTTCATGAGCTGGTAGCCGTAGCTGGGCTCCTCGGAGAGGAGCTTGAGGATGACGAGCTTGAGGTCGCCGGCATCGAAGAGGCGGCCTCCGGCGAAGCCGCGCTCCCAGCGCCGCCCGTGGCGTCCCCAGCCAAAGCCGTGGCGGCCATGGCCTTCGAAGCCGCGTTCTCGTCCGCCGATGAACTCGCTTTCAAACCAGCCTTGTGAGCCGGCATATTGATGGCGCGCGAAGCAGCCTTTGCGCTCGCGGCGATCTTCTTTTGTTTCAAAAATTGAGTGATGCATGTTGGATTTTCCTTTCTGAAGACAATGTATCGTGAGATATATCTTTTGTCAAGACGAAAGATATATCTTTCCCAAGGAAGGAATCACTCTCGCGGCTTAAAATATAGTATTTTCAGTCATTTATGGCACCCCATTGTCTCTCAGGCGGCCGAATTGCGCTGGCAACACGGCAATGTGCGGGAGCTTCAGTCCCTGGTTTCGACAGGGAGCCTAACCACGAATTCGGTGTGGCCGGGTTCGGAGCTGAAGCCGATAGATCCGCCGTACTGCCCGGTGACGATGCGTTTGGCGATGTCGAGGCCGAGGCCGGTGCCCACGCCGGCGGCTTTGGTGGTGAAGAAGGGCTGAAAAATCTGGTCTCGAATCTCGGGGGCGATGCCAGCGCCCTCGTCGCCGATGCCGACGC
>JASHPM010000307.1 GCA_030038115.1 Acidobacteriaceae bacterium
AAGATCGAGCTGAGCAAGAACGGCATTTTCACGACGACGCTCGAGGAGCTGTACAACTGGGGGCGGAAGAACTCCGTGTGGCCGCTGAACTTTGGGCTGGCGTGCTGCGCGATTGAGATGATCGCGACCACGATGGCCCGCTACGACCTGGCGCGATTCGGGGCGGAGGTGTTCCGGCCGTCGCCGCGGCAGGCGGATCTGATAATTGTATCGGGCACGGTTACAAAAAAGATGGCGCCGCAGGTGGTGCGGCTGTACAACCAGATGGCGGAGCCGAAATATGTAATCGCCATGGGCGCCTGTGCGATTTCCGGCGGGCCGTTTCGCGACGGTTACAACGTGCTGCGGGGCATCGACCGCTATATTCCGGTGGACGTGCATATTCCCGGGTGCCCGCCGCGTCCCGAGGCGCTGATTCACGCGTTCATGACGCTGCAGAAGAAGATTGACGAGCAGGCGCTCAGGGGAGCGAGCCGGCCGCGGCATCTGAACGCCGATCTGCCGAGCGAATTTCAGGTTCCGCAGTTTGGCCCCCATGGGCTGGAGCCGTCGCAGAACGACGAAGTGTTCCTCAACGAGACGGGAAACCCGCTCAAGGTGATCCAGTAATGGCGCTTCCCTCCCCCGAAGAAATCAAAACGCTGCTTGAGACCGGCGTGCCGGGCTTGCGGGTCACGGTGCTCGCGAACGGGAGCCCGTCGGCGCAGCATTCGCTGCTGATTGACCGCGAGCATGGGTGCGCGGCGGCGGAGTTTTTGCGGGATCACGCGGAGCTGCGGCTGGATTTTTGCTCCAACGTGACGGGCGTGGACTGGCCGGACACCGAGACAACGGAAAAGGTGAAGGTGAAGAAGGTGGTGACGGGGGCGGATGGTGTTGAACAGGAGCAGGAGGTCGAGGAGACGCGGAAGACGAAGGTTCCCGGCTACCTGGAAGCTGTGTATCACCTGTTTTCGATGACGCAGAAGCACGGGCCGGTGGTGGTGCGGATGCGAACGGCAAACCGGACCGACGACACGCATCTGCCGTCGCTGACGCCGGTGTGGCGGAGCGCGGAGTTCCAGGAGCGCGAGGCGTTCGATCTGTTCGGCATCGTCTTCGATGGGCACCCGGACCTGCGGCGGATTCTGATGTGGGACGGGTTTGTCGATTATCCGATGCGCAAGGATTATGTGCCGCCGGCGGACGACATTCTGATCACGGGGGTGAAGGCGTGAGCGGCCCGGTTGTGGACGATCCGATCGCGGTGAAGCCCATCGCGGGGCCCGGCGAGATTATGGAAGTGTCGATGGGACCGCATCACCCCTCGACGCACGGCGTGTTTCGCATGGATGTGCGGCTGGACGGGGAGCGCGTGGTGCGGCTGAAACCGGTGTTCGGGTATCTGCACCGCAACCACGAGAAAATTGCCGAGCACGGCGCGTATCTGGCATCGATTCCCTACACCGACCGGCTCGATTATTTGTGCTCGATGACGAACAACTGGGGCTACGTGCTGGCGGTGGAGAAGCTGGCGGGGATCGCGGTGCCGGAGCGCGCGGAGTACATCCGGGTAATTGTCGGGGAGCTGACACGGTTCCAGAACCACGCCGGGCTGATCGGATTTTTGCTGCAGGACATGGGCGCGAGCGGCACGCCGCTGATGTATGCGTTTCGCGAGCGGGAGA
The DNA here is from genome assembly GCA_030038115.1 of Acidobacteriaceae bacterium. Classification (GTDB taxonomy): domain Bacteria; phylum Acidobacteriota; class Terriglobia; order Terriglobales; family Acidobacteriaceae; genus Palsa-343. The sequence goes on from JASHPM010000307.1 coordinate 1,668, forward strand.
AGATTCTGGATCTGTTCGAGGCGCTGAGCGGGGCGCGCATGATGTGCAACTACATGCGCTTCGGCGGCGTGCGCGTGGACTGCTCGGCGGAGTGGCTGGACGAGGTGCGGCAGCTGGTGGGGAGGCTGCCGCGTTTTCTGGACGAATTTGAGAGCCTGCTGCGCGCGAACGAGATTCTGATGGCGCGTACGCAGGGCGTGGGCGTGCTGCCGCGCGAGCTGGCCATCAGCGCAGGCGTGACGGGACCGTTGCTGCGGGCGAGCGGCGTGAACTACGACATCCGCAAGGTGGACAAGTACGGAATTTACGACCGCTTCGATTTTCGCGTGCCGCTGGGCGATCACGGCGACGTGTACGACCGCTACATGGTGCGGCTGCTGGAATTGCGGGAGATGCTGAAGATCCTGGAGCAGGCGCTGCGCGACATTCCGGAGGGTCCGGTGATGGACCCAAAGACCCGGCTGCGCGGACTGCGGCCGAAGGCGGGCGAGGCGTACGGGCGCATCGAGTCACCGAAGGGGGAGCTGGGATTTTTCCTGATCAGCGACGGGACGGGGAATCCGTATCGATACAGAGTGCGGCCGCCGAGCATGATCAATCTGACGATTCTCGAAGATATGTGTCTGGGGCAGAACATCGCCGATGTGGTGATTATTCTGGGCAGCGTGGATATTGTGCTGGGAGAAGTGGACAGGTAAAGCAGGTTGCAGGTTACGGGTTGCAGGTTACGGGTTGCAGGTTACAGGTTACAGGTTACAGAGGACATAGATGCTGGGTGAAGGGATCATTCAGGGGTTAGTGGAGACGGCGCGAAACTTTTTCGGCAGCTACGTCGAGAAGGATCGGCTGACGACGGTGCAGTATCCGGAGGAGCGGCACACGCTGCCGGAGGCGTCGCGGAATTTCCCGTTTCTGCTGTACGACGGGACAGACCCCGAAGCGGGGCTGCGCTGCGTGGCATGCCAAATTTGCGAGAAGGAGTGCCCGCCGCGCTGCATCCACATCGAGAAGAGCAAGGACAAGAAGCCAGACTTCGTGGGCAAGCAGCAGGCCTATCCGGTGGTGTTCGACATTGACGTGGCGGTGTGCATGAGCTGCCAGATTTGCGTGGAGGTTTGCCCCTTCGACGCCATTCGGATGGACAAGGAATTTGAGCTGAGCACCAGCAACCGCTTCGGCGGCCTGCTGTGGACGAAGAAGGAACTGGCGAAGCCGAACGAATACTACCGGAAGATTCATCCCGTGGAAGCGGCGGAGACGGATGAGCGCCGCGAGCAGGAACTGGCCGCGGCACAGGCGAAGGCCGCGGCGGCGGAAGCTGCAAGGGCCGCTCAGACATCTGCGAGCGCGACTCCGGGAGAAGCATCCGGCAATGGAGCGTCCGCGCCGCCGGCAAAGACGGTGGTTCCGCAATGATCTCCGCCGGCACTGCCGATCAGATCTGGGTAACGCTGGACCACTGGCTGGTGGCGCACACGCCGGCGCCGCTGCAGACGCTGGTTTCGATCGTGATTTCGGTGGCGGCGATCATTGTGGTGTTCGCCGCGCTGTTTGCTCTCACCACGATCTTCGAGCGCAAAGGGCTGGGGCGGATGCAGAACCGGTATGGGCCGAACCGCGTGGGTCCGTGCGGAGTGTTTCAGCCGATCGCCGACGCGGTGAAGGCGCTGACCAAGGAAGACGTGGTGCCGCGCTCCGCGGATCATGTGGTGCATTACCTGGCGCCGCTGGTGCTGGTGGGCGTGATTTTCCTCACCTATGCGGTGCTGCCGGTGGGACGCAACATGACGGCGGTGAACCTGGACAGCGGAGTGCTGTATTTCTTCGCGGTGAGCGCGGCGACGGAGCTGGCCGTGTTTATGGCGGGGTGGTCGAGCCACAACAAATATTCGCTGCTGGGAGCGATGCGGGCCATTGCGCAGATGGTGAGCTATGAGGTTCCGCTGCTTCTGTCGTCGATCGGGGTGGTGATGATCGCGGGAACGCTGTCGACGGTGAAGATTGTGGAGGAGCAGGCGCGCACTTCGAACGGGCTGGCGCACTGGTATGTGTTCACGCCATGGGGACTGGCGGGGTTCATCCTGTTTATGATCGCGGCGACGGCGGAGACGAATCGCAGCCCTTTCGATCTGCCGGAGGGCGAGTCGGAGATTATTGCGGGGTACTTCATCGAGTACTCGGGGTTCAAGTTTGCGCTGTTCTTCCTGGCGGAATATATCGAGATGTTCGCGGTGAGCGGGCTGGGGATCACGCTGTTTCTGGGCGGATGGTCTTCACCGGTGAGTTTTCTGGGGTGGATTCCCTCGTGGATCTGGTTTTTCGCGAAGCTGCTGGCGCTGATTTTCGCGTTTATCTGGGTGCGGGGCACGATGCCGCGGCTGCGCATGGATCAGCTGATGAACTTCGCGTGGAAATTCATGCTGCCGATGACGCTGATCACGATGGTTTCCGCGGGCGCCTGGCGTTTTCTTACGCCTGCCGTGGTGGGGCCGAAGCCGCTGGGCGGTGTGATACGCTGGCTGGTCTGCGCACTGGTGATTTTTGCGCCGTATATAACGCTGGCTCGCGCACTGGAGCGGGGCCGGAAGATCGAGAAGAGAGTTTATCGCTACGCGGAGTAAGCCTGGCCGCGGCGATCGAATCCGAGGGTGATGGGAGTCACAGTGGCACAGGCGCTGCTGTGCAATGGTAGGAGAGGCCCGGCGTGGCGGATGCTGTCGCGAGCGGTCGTGCGGGGTCATAGAACGGGAAACAGATCGCTCCGGCGCCGCAGGCAACGCGCCGGACACTTGCACGAATAAGAATGACGCTGCCTTTCCTGATTCTCGCGATCATAACGCTGGCCGGAGGTGTGGCCGCCATGACGATGCGCCGATTGGTGCATTGCGCTCTGGCGCTAGCCGTGTCCTTTGCCGGGCTGGCGGCTCTCTACCTGAATCTCGGGGCGGAATTCGCCGGGCTGGCGCAGCTGCTGGTCTATGTGGGCGCAATCGCCATCCTTATAGTGTTTGCGATTCTGCTGACCCAGGGCGGCGAAGCGGGACCGGACAAGGTATTTTCGCCGGCGGGGCTTGCGGGAGCCGTGATCGCGCTGGCGGTTTTCGCGGTGCTGGCCTGGGCGGTAAACATCAGCAGCGTCACGCGGCAGTCGATCGTTGCACCGGCGCCGCCAACTGCGATGCGGGACATCGGTTTCACTCTGATGCAGCGTTACGTTCTGCCGCTGGAAGTGATCGGTTTGATGCTGACGGCGGCGCTGATTGGCGCGGTGATTCTGGCGGTGCGCCAGAAGGTCAGCGAACCGGCGGCCAAGCCGGCCGCTCCGCAAAACACGGAGTTGCGCGCCTGATGACTCCGCTCGCTGGTTGTCTGCTCGTCTCCGCTCTGCTCTTCTCCGTCGGACTCGCCGGCGCATTGACGCGGCGGAGCGCGATCCTGGTGCTGGCCGGCATTGAGCTGATGCTGAACGCGGCGAACCTGAACTTCATTGCCTTCTGGAGATTCGGGTCCAATCTCCACCCCATCGCGCCAACAGCGGGCGCGCTGGGGACCCCGGCTCCCGAGGCGCTGACCGGGCTGATCTTCGTCATCTTTTCGATTGCCGTGGCCGCCGCGGAAGCCGCTGTGGGTCTGGCGCTGATCCTGGCCATCTATCGCCACGCGCGCACGTCGGACGTGAGCGAGATTGCGGAGATGAAGGGATGACGGCGAGCTGGATCGTGCGCGAGCTGTGGCTGATTCCGGCGTTGCCGATTGTGGCGGCTGGCCTAGGTGCGCTGCTGAAGCGGGCGCAGCGCGGGCTTGCGGCGGCCCTCGCGATCGGGTCGATGACGATTTCATTTGTGCTGGCGCTGGCGGCCTTTGCCGAGGCGCTTGCGCATCCGGCGATGCAGGTCTTCAACTTCCAATGGATGCAGTTTGGCGATCAGTGGGTCACGCTGGGATGGCTGCTCGATCCGCTGGCCGCGGTGATGCTGGTGATGGTGAGCTTCGTGGGGCTGCTGATCTTTATTTACAGCCTCGGCTACATGGCCCACGACGACAACTTTACGCGCTTCTTCTGCTTCATGTCGCTGTTTGCGGGAGCGATGCTCGGCGTGGTGATCGCCAACAGCCTGCTGCTGCTCTTTATGTGCTGGGAAGTGGTGGGGCTGACGTCGTACCTGCTGATCGGATTCTGGTTTCAGCGGCCGGCTGCTGCGGCGGCGGCGACCAAGGCCTTCGTCACGACGCGCGTGGGCGATCTGGGGTTGCTGATCGGGATGGTGTGGCTCTACGCGCAGACCGGGACGCTGCTGTTCTACGACCAGGGCCGCGGGTGCCTGGAGCAAACGGCTGTCTCCGGGATGGCGGCGCACCTGACCGCGGCGGGGATGGCGGTTTCGACGGCGATTGGGCTGCTGATCTTCTGCGGCGCGGTCGGCAAATCCGGCCAGGTGCCGCTGCATGTGTGGCTGCCGGACGCGATGGAAGGCCCAACACCGGTGAGCGCGCTGATCCACGCGGCGACCATGGTGGCGGCGGGCGTTTATCTGGTGGCGCGGGTGTATCCGCTGATGAGCGGCCGCGCGCTGGAGGTGGTGGCGTGGGTGGGCGCGATCACGGCGCTGTTTGCCGCGTGCATTGCCGTCGCGCAGGACGACATTAAACGGATCCTGGCCTACTCGACGGTGTCGCAGCTGGGCTACATGATGCTGGGGCTGGGCGTGGGCGGCGTTGCTGTGGGCATGTTCCACCTGATCACGCACGCGTTCTTCAAGGCGCTGCTGTTCCTGGGGGCGGGCTCGGTGATTCACGGCTGCAGCGAGGAGCAGGACATCCGCAACATGGGCGGCCTGCGGAAGCTGATGCCGATCACGTTTGCGACGTATGCCGCGGGCATGCTGGCGCTGTGCGGGTTTCCGCTGTTCGCGGGGTTCTGGAGCAAGGATGAGATTCTGCACGCAGCGCACGGGTGGAGCGTCTCGCTGGGGCCGTTTTATCTGGGAGCGATTGGCGCGTTGCTGACCGCGTTCTATATGACGCGCCAGGTTT
>JASHPM010000308.1 GCA_030038115.1 Acidobacteriaceae bacterium
TAACTACCGCCTGTAATGATCTGAAACTGATCGTAGGGATAAATCCCGGATGGAATGCGATTGTTCGCGCCACTGTTAATTCCGTAATAGAGCGAGTCTTGCTCGCCGCCGGTGATTGCACCGTCCTGGGCAACGATCACCCCGGCGATATAACTGTCGTTGGAATTCACAGACTGAGATATCTGGAAAACATAGGTCCCGTTCGCTAGCGTCGGCCCGGCCGCCAGAATCGTAATGCTGGCAGAGACAGACTTACTCGGATCCGTCGCCGACGTCGCACTGATCGTTACGCTGCCTCCGCTCGGCACTGTCGCCGGCGCTGTGTAGCTGGCGCTCCCTGCACTCGACGTTGTTGTGGGATTCAATGACCCGCACATCGCCCCGCCGCAGCTCACCGCCCAATTCACCTGGGGATTGGGAGTCGGGTCGTCGGTCACAGTCGCGCTCAGCGTCACTGCACTGTTCACCTGCACAGATGCGGGCACCGGCGCGGAGAAAGAGACAGTAATGGGAAGAGGCGTGGTAATGGTGATCGTGGCCGACGCATTCTTGCTGGAATCCCCAGCCCAGGCGGCCGTTACCGTGACCGTCGCACCGGGCGGCACGTCGGCCGGCGCTGTGTAAGTCACCGGCGTGCCGCTGGCGCTCTGGCTTGTGCTCAGCGAGCCGCAGGCACCGCCGCCGCAGCTCAAAGACCACATAACCTGGTTCGACGACGTGCTGTTGTCCACCCACGCCGTGATCTGCGTCGAGCCGCCGATGTTCAGCGCACCAGCCACCGCCGGATTAAACATCACCACCACCGGCGGCGGGATCGCGGTAGACGCTCCGCCACCACACCCGCACAATCCTGCCAGGGTCCCCGCGCTGGCGAGGAGAAATGTCACTTTGCGGCCAGTCATGTCGTATCTCGGTCTGCGCCACGCGGTCGTCGAACGTCGCCGACCGGAGACATCCGCCAGAATCATAACCTCGTGCAGGGCCTCGCCGGAAGCTATTCCTGCGCGTGAGCGCGCTTTCAGCCCAACCAGCAAACGGCCCGCGCGCAGGCCATCGGCGAGACGCGGGCTACCCGGCAGACATCTCGAGGTGGCTGGCGTCTGTCACGGCTTCTTGCCCATGGCGCAAATCCACCCCTTGCTTGCTTCCACGTCCACCTGAACATCGCTGAACCTGGCGTTCTCCAGCAGCTGGCGATGTTCGTCCACCGTCAGCAGCGTCATGCCCGACTTGTGTGAGTATTTTTCCGCGAGCCGGCTCATCGCCGTGGGGGCGCCCTTGTAGATCTCTGCAATCAGGATGGCCGTGCCGCCTGGCTTCAGCACCCGCCAAACCTCGCCCACGTCATGAGGCAGGTTCGGCCAGAAGAAATGCGTCTCGACCGCTGTGACCCGATCGAACATCCCGTCGGAAAACGGCAACTGCGACACCGAGCCCTGCTGGATCTCGACCCGCCCATTGTCAATCAGCCCTGCATTCGTTTTTCTGGACGTGGCGACGCTGTCCGCGGAGTGATCGATTCCGTAAACCTTCCCCCCGGGAGCCATTGCCGCCAGCTTGCTCACCGTTCTCCCGCCGCCACACCCCACATCGAGAATCGTGTCGCGCACTCCGGCGGAAATGTGCGCGAGGCCCCAGTCGGTAAGTTTCGAATGCCGCGAGTTCATGTTCCGCAGCATCCAACGGCCCAGCCACCCCGTCGGTTTTTTGCATTGATTCTTCATCGAGCCTCTCGCAGCCGATTCGCCCCGGGCTACTCGCTACAGGCTACCCGCTACAAGCTCCCCGCTACAGGCTACCCGCTACAGGCTACCGGCTACCGGCTGCAGTCATCACTTCACCACCTTCGCCTGCCCCACCTGCTGCGCCGTCGCCGTGTACAGATGGCAATCCCCGGTTGTCTCCTTAAACCGGAAATACGGGTGCAGGAACAACGCCGCGCGCGCGTCGCCCGTGCCTTCCACCAGATCCGTCAGCCACACCCCGTCCGGCTGCGCATGATCGTGCATGTGAATCCAGAATCCCTTGTGCAGATTAGCCAGCATGCCGCCGGCGATCTTCAGATCCTGCGTCGACCGGATGTCGATGTCGATCGGCTCGCCCGTCTCCTCATCGATCGAAATCTTCCCCGCCATCACCTGCGCGAAGCGCTGGCTCAGGCTCTTTGCGTGGAACTTCGGGTTCGGCACAATATCGTAGAACAGCACGCTCCGCCCATCCACCGTCTCGCGCCGCCCGTCGGCCAGCAGCATCGCCGTCATCATGTCCTGCATTTCCTTGTTCTGTTTAGCCGTCTCCTTCTTCGCCGTCGCCTCATCGCTGTACTTGAGCGTCGCCTTCATCACACGCTCGTCTTCTTTTTTCGTCTGCTCCGGGGTCAGGTCCTTGCCGTCCTTCGCCAGCGTGCGATCCACTTCCACCCCGTTCACGAAGAACTGCTCCTTGACCTCAGTCTCCGTCTTCTTCACCTTACCCTTGCTGTCCATTTCTGCGGCTTCGTCGCTGACTTTGCATTCGTACCGCTCCTGTTCGGCCGCCAGCTTCGCCTCATTGGCGATCGCGCGCTTCAGCAACTCGCTGGCGTTGGGCAGCGGAGCATCGTTTCCACGGGGCCCGGCTTGCCCCGCAGCCAGGCAGGACAACACCGCCAGCATGGAAAAAACGACAGCCCTCCGCATTCCCATAGCGTACGTATCTCGGTTTTCGCGTGTTCCCGTATTGTCCTTCTGCGCGGCTTGCCTGGTTCCACCTCGCCTTTCGCTCGCAGTTCGCTTCCAGCTTCCAGCTTCCACCTACCAGCTTCTCTACTCCTGCCGCAGCGCTTCGAGTGGATCGATCTTCGCCGCCCTCCGCGCCGGAATGTAGCAGGCCAGCAGCGCGATTCCCGCCAGCAGCAATGGCCCGCCCAGGATCAGCCGCGGATCGTCCGTGCCCACCTTAAACGCGTCGGCAAATTCGCTGGTGATCGCCGAGAGAGCCTTGGCAATTGCCACCGCACCCAGAAATCCCACCACCGTTCCCGCCGCAATCAGCCACGCCCCCTCGCGCAGCACCAGCCCCAGCACCTGTGTCCTGCGCGCGCCCAGCGCCATGCGAATCCCAATCTCCTTGCGCCGCTGCGCCACCGAATACGCCGTCACCCCGGCCAGCCCCACCGCCGAGAGAATCAGCCCGAACAGCCCAATCCCGCCGTACGTTCGCAGCGCCATCCGCATCGCCGCTCGTGTCAGCTCCAGAAACTCCCCCAGCGTCTGCACGTTGAACACCGTCAGGTTCGGATCCATCCCGGCGATCGCGCTCCGCACCCCGCTCAGCGCCTCCGCCGCCGTATGCCCGCGCGCAATAATCGTGATCCCACCCGCCGGCGGCCGCGCAAAATCCCGCAGCATCAGCGGCAGGTACGACTCGGGCAGCAGAAGTCCCTGCGCATCCTTCATATCCGGAACCACGCCCACCACCTCATACTCCCGCTGGTCGTCGCGCAGACGCTTCCCGATCCCATTGCCATTCCCAAACAGCAGATGCGCGGCCTTCTCATTCAGCACCACCGGCATCGCCACTCCAGGCGCGCCATTCGGTCCCGTCGCGGCGCCCGCCAGGCTGCCCGTCTCCACCCGCTCGTCCCGCTCCTCGAACTCCCGCCCCGCCAGCACCGGCTCCGCCAGCGCGGCAAAATAGCCCGCCCCCACCGTTTCCCGCGCCACGCCCTTCTGCACGTGCGAGTCTTCCGTAGTCATCTGGAAGTCGTCCGCATCGTCGGTGCTCAAATACGGCGGTTGTGCCGACAGCGCAAAGCTGCTCACCGCGCTCTCGCTCCGCAGACGCTCCGGCAGCTGCTCGAAAAACGCCTGCGCCTTCTCCGGCGTATACCCGTCCCGCACCGGATCCACTGACAGAAACACCATTGTCTTCTGGTCGAAATTCGTCTGAAGGCTGTTACTCTTCATAATCCCCAGCACCAGGAATCCCGTCACCAGCAGCAGCATCAGCGATCCCGCCACCTGCGCCCCCATCGCCAGGTTGCGCAGGCCAAACTTCCTTTGTCCCGACAACTGCAGCGCCGATCCCTCCTTCAGCGCCGGCGCCACGTCCGTCTTTGTCGCCTGCAGCGCCGGCAGCACGCTGAATCCAATCCCGCACACCACCGCCAGCACAAACGCAAATACCGCCGCGTGCCAGTCCACGCTCACGTCGGGCATGAGCGGTTGGCCTGCCGGCATCCGCACATGTGCGTGCAGCACCCACAATCCATACGCCAGGGCGAACCCCACCACCCCGCCCAGCAGCGAAAGCAAAATCCCTTCGCTTACCATCTGCCGGATCAGCCGGAAGCGGCTCGCACCCACGCCCAGCCGAATCGCCAGCTCCCTCCTCCGATTCGCGCCCCGCGCCAGCAGCATCGTTGCCAGGTTCAGGCATGCAATCGCCGTGATAATCCCCATCAGCGCCGCATAGAACCCAACGATCGCGGGCCGCGCCATCCGCGGAATCGGTACCCGCGTTCCCGCTCCATCCAGCACCACCCGCTTCGCCTTGCTTTCCTGCGGCGCCGCCATTGGATCCAGCTTGTCCAGCCGCCGCGTGATCCCATCCAGCGCCGCTTCCGCCGCTTCCACTTTCACCCCCGGGGCCAGCGCCATCAGAGCCTGAAACTCTCTCGCGTTACGCTGTTCCAGCACATCGTTCCCCAGCTCCGGAACCATCGCCGCCGGCGCCGTCGTCGGCACAAACAACTCCACCGGAGTTGGCGTCAGCGCTCCATCGAACTTCCGTGGCGTGATGCCCACAATCGTCGCCGTCTGCCCATTCACCCGAATCGCCTCCCCCACCACGTCCGGGTCGCCGTGTAGCCGGCTCTTCCAGAATCGATCGCTGATCACAACCACCGGCGCGCCACTCGGCTTGTCCACATCCGCGTTCAGCAACCGCCCGCGTTGCGCCTCCATTCCCAGCACTGCGAAATAATCCGGCGACACGATCTGCCCAAACACCCGTTCCGGCTTCGTGCCCAGCTGCCCCTGCACCCCCACGTTGAACTGCACGTCGTTCTCCACCGCCGCCACGCCCGCGAACAAACTCTTCTGCTCGCGATACTGCCCGATGTAGTAGTACGACACCGGCTTTTCCGGCGTCACCAGCCGGCGCGCATTCTCAACGCCCGCCAGCGGCCACGTCAGCCACGCCCACCCCGAGCTGTAGATGTTGGTCGTCAGCCCAATCCCCAGCCCCATCGACACAATGCCCACCAGCGCATACCCCGGCGACTTCACCAGCGCCCGCGCCGCGTACGGAATGTCGCGCCGCATCTCATTCAGGTACTCAATGGGCAGCCGCATCGCCAGATCCCCCAGCATCCGCGCCAGCCCCAGCACCCCATGCCGCTTCGCCACTTCGCCGATCGCGTCCTCGCCCGCCCGCATCATCTCGTCGCCGTACGCCAGCTTGAATTCGTGCGGGAAAGCCTCCGCCAGCCGCCGGTAAATTGGCCATGCAATGTTCATTGCGTCACCCTCGCTCCGTTACCACTAAACCGTCACGCCAAACTCGTCACCGCCAAACCCGTCACCACCAAACCCGTCACCACCAAACCCGTCCCCGCTAAACCCGTCCCCGCTTCACCCGGTCCCGCACCCCCAAATCCTTGCCCCCGCCAGGTTCACCCCACAGCAAGTAGCGAACTCTCCTGCCAGCCCCGGGTCAAGATCACCTGCCTCTGTGCCCCACGCCGAAGTACCGTGTTTTGACCTCTCTTGACCCATTT